>NZ_JARVSP010000015.1:0-105521 GCF_030209115.1 Pseudomonas sp. FR229a
CCCGGACAAACAAAAACGCCCCCGGTCTCGCGACCGGGGGCGTTTTCTATTCCAGGGCTGAATTACGCCTTGGCTTTCTTGGCAGCGCGGGTACGCTCGCTTTCGTCGAGGATCTTCTTGCGAAGACGGATCGACTTAGGCGTGACTTCGCACAGCTCGTCTTCCTGGATGTATTCCAGAGCCTGTTCCAGAGTGAAGCGAACAGGTGGGACCAGAGCGATGGTTTCGTCTTTACCCGAAGCACGCATGTTGTCGAGCTTCTTGCCTTTGGTTGGGTTCACACCCAGGTCGTTGTCGCGGCTGTTCTGACCAACGATCTGACCGTTGTAGATCTCCTGGCCGTGTTCTACGAACAGCTTGCCACGAGCCTGCAGGGTTTCCAGCGAGTAGGTCAGAGCCTTGCCGGTTTCAACCGAAACCAGAACGCCGTTCTGACGGCCGGACATGTGGCCCGACTTCACTGGAGCGTAACGGTCGAAGATCGAGGTCAGGATGCCAGCACCGTTGGTCAGGGTCAGGAACTGGTTACGGAAACCGATCAGACCGCGAGCAGGGATGTTGTATTCCAGGCGAACACGGCCCTTGCCATCCGGCACCATGTTGCTCAGGTCGCCCTTACGCAGACCCATCTCTTCCATGACCTTGCCCTGCGATTCCTCAGGGATGTCGATGGTGACGTTTTCGAACGGTTCCTGCTTCACGCCGTCAACTTCACGGATGATCACTTCCGGGCGGCCCAGGGCCAGCTCGAAGCCTTCGCGACGCATGGTTTCGATCAGTACCGAGAGGTGCAGCTCACCACGGCCGGAAACCTTGAACTTGTCAGCCGAGTCGCCTTCTTCAACGCGCAGTGCAACGTTGTACAGCAGCTCTTTGTCCAGACGATCCTTGATGTTACGGGAGGTCACGAACTTGCCTTCTTTACCGCAGAATGGCGAGTCGTTGACCTGGAAGGTCATGGAAACGGTTGGCTCGTCAACGGTCAGCGGCTTCATCGCCTCGACGGTGTTGATATCGCACAGAGTGTCGGAGATGAACAGCTCGTCGAAGCCGCTGATGCAGACGATGTCGCCGGCTGCTGCTTCGTCAACGTCAATGCGGTGCAGACCGTGGTGACCCATCAGCTTCAGGATACGACCGTTGCGGCGCTTGCCGTCTGCGCTGATAGCGACAACCGGAGTGTTCGGCTTGACGCGACCGCGAGCGATACGGCCAACACCGATAACACCCAGGAAGCTGTTGTAGTCCAGCGCGGATATCTGCATCTGGAACGGACCGTCACGGTCAACGGCCGGAGGCGGAACGTGGTCGACTACCGCCTGGTACAGCGGAGTCATGTCTTCCGCCATGGCGGTGTGGTCCAGACCGGCAATGCCGTTCAGGGCCGAAGCGTAAACAACCTGGAAGTCCAGTTGTTCTTCGGTCGCACCGAGGTTGTCGAACAGGTCGAAGATCTGGTCCAGAACCCAGTCCGGACGCGCGCCTGGACGGTCAACCTTGTTGATCACCACGATTGGACGCAGGCCGGCTTCGAAAGCCTTCTTGGTCACGAAACGGGTTTGCGGCATAGGGCCGTCTTGAGCGTCAACCAGCAGCAGAACGGAGTCGACCATCGACATTACGCGTTCAACTTCGCCGCCGAAGTCGGCGTGGCCCGGGGTGTCCACGATGTTGATGTGGTAGCCGTTCCAGTTGATGGCGGTGTTCTTCGCCAGAATGGTAATACCGCGCTCTTTTTCCTGGTCGTTGGAGTCCATCACGCGCTCGTCGTTGAGCTCGTTGCGCTCCAGAGTGCCGGATTGACGCAGGAGTTTGTCTACCAGGGTGGTTTTACCGTGGTCAACGTGGGCAATGATGGCGATGTTGCGTAGATTTTCGATCACTTGTGTATCTCGATCAGAGGATTCGGTTTGCTGACAAGTCATGGCAGCGATTAGCAGTAGTGTCCGGCATGGCCGTTACAGCTTGACGGCGGTGTCGGGGGGCCGGTGACGCAGGCCACAGGCAAACAGCCCCGGGCACTTAGCTCGGTCGATAAACGCGCACATTGGCATGCCCCTCACTGAGCAAATGGTGGGCATGCAGGCGACTCATCACGCCTTTGTCGCAATACAGCAGGTACTGGCGAGTAGGGTCCAGTTCCTTGAAACGTGCGTTCACTGCATAGAACGGCATCGTCTGTACCTCTATGCCGGCGAGTTCCAGCGGGTCATCCTCGGCGGCATCCGGGTGACGGATGTCGATCACGATCTGACCGGCCAGCGCTTCGCTGACTTCTTCAATCTGCAAATCCTGGCCCAATTCGTCGATCACCCGATCGATCGGCACCAGTTTGGCGTTGGCGAGCGCACGCTCGAGCACCGCCATGTCGAATTCTTTCTCTTCGTGCTCAACCCGGCCACGCTTGGCGGCGGTCTTCGGGTTGACCGAAATCACGCCGCAGTATTCCGGCATGTGCCGGGCGAAATCGGCGGTGCCGATCTCGTTGGCGGTATCGATGATGTCCTGCTTGTGCGCGACGATCAGGGGCCGCAGCACCAGCTTGTCAGTCACGCAGTCGATCACCGACAGGTTCGGCAGCGTCTGGCTCGACACCTGGGAGATCGCTTCACCGGTCACCAGCGCATCGATGTGCAGGCGTTCGGCGATCTCGGACGAGGCGCGCAACATCATACGCTTCAAAACCACACCCATATGACTGTTATCGACTTTGCCGAGAATTTCGCCCAGCACTTCCTCGAACGGCACACTGACAAATAGCACGCGTTGCGAGCTGCCGTACTTCTTCCAGATGAAGTGCGCGACTTCCATCACGCCCAATTCGTGGGCACGCCCGCCGAGATTGAAGAAGCAGAAATGCGCCATCAGGCCGCGGCGCATGATCTGGTAAGCCGCCACGGTCGAATCGAAGCCGCCGGACATCAACACCAGCGTCTGCTCCAGCGCACCGAGCGGGTAACCGCCGATGCCGTTGTGCTGGCTGTGAATCACGAACAACCGTTTGTCGCGAACTTCGATACGAACTTCGATTTCTGGCGCTTTCAGGTCGATTCCGGCGGCACCGCACTCACGACGCAGCTTGCTGCCGACGTATTTTTCGACGTCCATCGAGCTGAACGCATGCTTGCCCGCGCGCTTGCAGCGCACCGAGAAAATCTTCCCGGCCAGCGCATCGCCGTAGTGCTGTTTGCACTTTTCGGTGATGTCGTCGAAGTCGCCCAGCGGATACTCGTCGATCTGCAGAAAGTGCGCGATGCCCGGCATGCAGGTCAGGCGTTCGCCCATCTCTTTCAAGGCTTTGGGGTCGGTGACGCGGGTTTCCAGCTCGAGATTGTCCCACACGCCGTTCACCACCACGGCCGGGTCCAGGTCACGGAGCACGGTGCGGATGTTCTTGGCCAACTGGCGGATGAATTTCGTCCGGACGGGTCGGCTTTTGATGGTGATCTCGGGGAAGACTTTTACGATAAGTTTCATGAAAACAGCGCGCGAACGGCCAGCCGAAAAAGGGGGGCGCGGATTATAGCGGAAATTGCTCAAGGTTTAACCAGTTAATGTGCAGAAGGTTTTGCACGCACCAAAACAGGTCATTTCTGAATTCTAACGCAACATTACGGGGCGAGATTTGTCGATTCAGTACCTCGCGCACCTTAATAAGCGTGAATTTGGGGCAAAAAACCCATGCTGGGGCACTGGCATGCAATTTGCTCCCTTGTGAGGCAGGTTGCCTTGGCAGAGTATTCGCGCCGGCATCACCATTATTAAGGGCATCCACTACCCGCCCTAATTCACCCGGAGGACACTATGTCGAAGTCGGTTCAACTCATCAAAGATCATGACGTCAAGTGGATTGATCTGCGCTTCACGGACACCAAAGGCACTCAGCACCACGTGACCATGCCGGCTCGCGATGCGCTGGATGACGACTTCTTCGAAGTCGGCAAGATGTTCGACGGCTCCTCCATCTCCGGCTGGAAAGGCATCGAAGCCTCCGACATGATCCTGATGCCGGTCGACGAAACGGCCGTACTCGATCCGTTCACCGAAGACCCAACCCTGATTCTGGTGTGCGACATCATCGAGCCTTCGAGCATGCAGGGCTACGACCGCGACCCACGTGCGATCGCCAAGCGCGCCGAAGAGCACCTGAAAGCCACCGGTATCGGTGACACCGTATTCGCCGGTCCAGAGCCAGAATTCTTCATCTTCGACTCGGTGAAATTCAAGTCGGACATCTCCGGCTCGATGTTCAAGATCTACTCCGAGCAAGGTTCGTGGATGTCCGACCAGGACATCGAAGGCGGCAACAAGGGTCACCGTCCAGGCGTGAAAGGCGGCTACTTCCCGGTTCCACCGTTCGACCACGACCACGAAATCCGTACCGCCATGTGCAACGCACTGGAAGAAATGGGTCAGTCGGTTGAAGTTCACCACCACGAAGTGGCAACTGCCGGCCAGAACGAAATCGGCGTCAAGTTCAACACCCTGGTGAAGAAAGCCGACGAAGTTCAAACCCTGAAATACGTTGTGCACAACGTGGCCGACGCTTACGGCCGCACCGCGACCTTCATGCCGAAGCCACTGTACGGCGACAACGGTTCAGGCATGCACGTACACATGTCGATCTGGAAAGACGGCAAGAACACCTTCGCAGGCGAAGGCTATGCCGGCCTGTCCGACACCGCTCTGTACTTCATCGGCGGGATCATCAAGCACGGTAAGGCCCTGAACGGCTTCACCAACCCGGCGACCAACTCCTACAAGCGTCTGGTACCAGGCTTCGAAGCGCCGGTAATGCTGGCCTACTCGGCGCGCAACCGTTCCGCTTCGATCCGCATTCCTTACGTGTCGAGCCCGAAAGCCCGCCGTATCGAAGCGCGCTTCCCGGATCCGGCCGCCAACCCGTACCTGGCTTTCGCAGCCCTGCTGATGGCCGGTCTGGACGGTATCCAGAACAAGATCCACCCAGGCGATGCCGCCGACAAGAACCTGTACGACCTGCCGCCTGAAGAGGCGAAAGAGATTCCACAGGTTTGCGGCAGCCTGAAAGAAGCCCTGGAAGAGCTGGACAAGGGCCGCGCGTTCCTGACCAAGGGCGGCGTGTTCTCCGACGACTTCATCGACGCCTACATCGCGCTGAAATCGGAAGAAGAAATCAAGGTTCGCACCTTCGTACACCCACTGGAATATGAGCTGTACTACAGCTGCTGATCCGGTAGCGCTGCGCAAAGCGGCGTGACAAAAGAGGCCTCCTTCGGGAGGCCTTTTTTCATTGCAGATCAAAAGCCCCCTCACCCTAACCCTCTCCCAGAGGGAGAAGGAACTGATCTTCATGCTCTTCAAAACCTGAGTTCACAGGGGAATTTCAGGTCGCTGTAACTCATGCAAACAACAAGGTCGGTTCCCTCTCCCTCTGGGAGAGGGTTAGGGTGAGACCGGGCTGGGCCAACCGCCTCACCTGTCCTATGCTGCTACCCACAGTTTCCAACCCCGGTCGATTTCATGGGTCGCACGTTTCTCTACATTCTGCTGCTGATCGCCCTGCCCGCCGCTGCGCAGATCTACAAGTACACCGACGCCAACGGCAACACCGCATACAGCAACCAGCCGCCGGACGGCGTGCAGGCGCAACCGGTCGACTTGCCGCCCCTCAATCGGGTCGAACCGCAAGCACCGAGCGCTCCGCAAGCACCCAGTCCCGATGAGCGCCAGCCTCCGCGCAACGCTTACGAAATCCTTGAGCTCGCCGGCCTGCCCACTGACGAGGCCCTGCGCGCCAACAATGGCACCTTCACGGTCAACGTATTGATCAAACCGCGCCTGCAACCGCCGCATCAACTGAGACTGGTGCTGGACGATCAACCCTATGGCCAGCCGAGCAACGTGCCGGTTCTGCAACTGGTCAATATCGATCGCGGCGAGCATCGCCTGGCCGTGCAAGTGATCGACGGCCAAAGCGTTGTTCAACAGAGCCCGCCAGCCGTCTTCACCGTGCAACGCGTGCACACGCCATGATCCGCGCAGGACTGATACTCATCCTGGCGCTGATGGCGCTGCCCGCCTCGGCCGAGGTCTTTACCTATGTCGACGCACAGGGCAATCGCGTCTACACCGACCAGCCCCGGGCGAATGCCAAGCGTGTACCCATCGCAACCAGCAATCGCATGGCCGTCCCTGCCAGCATCGCCGCGCCGATCACCACGGCGAAAAAATCCGCCGAACCACCGCCCTTTCATTACGACATGCTGCGCATTCTGATCCCGGAGCCCGACGCTACTCTGCGCAGCAGCGCCGGCGAGCTGATCGTCAGCGTCACCAGCGAGCCCGGCCTGCAAAGCGGCCATCGTTATCGCCTGCTGCTCGATGGCAAGGCCACGGGCGAGCCCGGCGTCAGTCCGGTATTTGCCCTGAGTAATATCGATCGCGGCAGCCACAGCCTTTCAATCGAGATTCTCGACGCCGCCGGGCGTACCGTGGAGCGCACCGCCAATCAGCCGTTTCACATGCTGCGCATTTCCCTGGCGCAGAAACGCCAGATCAAACCCTGCGTCGCCGACGACTACGGCGCCCGCCCGGAATGCCCGCTCAAGGACAAACCTGAAGAACCGAAAAATCCGTTTTTGCGCTTCTTTTAACGCCCATCCGCAATGCGCACTCTATTGGTGCACTAAACTGCATCCCGCCCACCACTCAACCCATTTTGGTTCGAAACTTCCCGTTTGAGCTGGCTTCGTGCCATACAAACGCGCGTCAAACGCCTGTTTCAGGGCTTAAACGCTTCTTTTCGGAGCCTTGGTTTGGTTTTTGCATTTTCCTGTTATCAGCGCTTTGTTCTCGCGCACGCCTTGCTCCAAAAGGGGTCCAGATGACCATAAGCGACGCTATCCACCGTTTGCTGCTCGACAACCTGACCACGGCGACCATCCTGCTCGACGCCGAACTGCGCCTGGAGTACATGAACCCGGCGGCGGAGATGCTGCTGGCCGTCAGCGGTCAACGCAGTCACGGCCAGTTCATCAGCGAGCTGTTCACCGAATCCCCTGAGGCGCTCAACTCCCTGCGCCAAGCGGTTGAGCAGGCGCACCCGTTCACCAAGCGTGAAGCGATGCTCACCGCCCTCACCGGCCAGACCCTGACTGTGGATTACGCGGTCACGCCGATCCTGAGCAACGGTGCGACTCTGCTTTTGCTTGAAGTGCACCCGCGTGATCGCCTGTTGCGCATCACCAAGGAAGAGGCGCAGCTGTCCAAGCAGGAAACCAGCAAGATGCTGGTGCGCGGCCTCGCCCACGAGATCAAGAATCCCCTCGGCGGCATCCGCGGTGCCGCGCAGTTGCTGGCCCGCGAGCTGCCGGAAGACAGCCTGCGCGACTACACCAACGTGATCATTGAAGAGGCCGACCGCCTGCGCAATCTGGTCGACCGCATGCTCGGCTCGAACAAACTGCCCTCGCTGGCGATGTGCAACGTTCATGAAGTCCTCGAACGCGTCTGCCAATTGGTCGAAGCCGAGAGCCAGGGCTGCATCACTCTGGTGCGCGACTACGATCCGAGCATTCCCGACGTGTTGATTGACCGCGAACAAATGATCCAGGCGGTATTGAACATCGTGCGCAACGCGATGCAGGCGATCAGCAGCCAGAATGAACTGCGCCTTGGCCGCATCAGCCTGCGCACCCGCGCCATGCGCCAGTTCACCATCGGCCATATCCGCCATCGTCTGGTGACCAAGATCGAGATCATCGACAACGGTCCGGGCATCCCGGCGGAACTGCAGGAAACCATTTTCTTTCCGATGGTCAGCGGTCGCCCGGACGGTACCGGGCTGGGCCTGGCCATTACCCAGAACATCATCAGTCAGCACCAGGGCCTGATCGAGTGTGAGAGCCATCCAGGCCACACCACGTTCTCGATCTTCCTGCCACTGGAACAAGGAGCCACATCGACATGAGCCGTAGTGAAACCGTGTGGATCGTCGATGACGACCGTTCTATCCGTTGGGTTCTGGAAAAGGCCTTGCAGCAGGAAGGCATGACCACCCAGAGCTTCGACAGCGCCGATGGCGTGATGAGTCGTCTGGCCCGGCAGCAGCCGGACGTGATCATTTCCGATATCCGCATGCCGGGTGCCAGTGGCCTGGATCTGCTGGCGCGGATTCGCGAACAGCACCCACGGCTGCCGGTCATCATCATGACCGCTCATTCCGATCTGGACAGCGCTGTCGCCTCCTATCAGGGCGGCGCTTTCGAGTACTTGCCCAAGCCGTTCGACGTCGATGAAGCGGTGTCGCTGGTCAAGCGTGCCAATCAACATGCGCAGGAGCAGCAAGGCCTGGAAGTTGTGCCGGCGCTGACCCGCACTCCGGAAATCATCGGCGAAGCGCCGGCGATGCAGGAAGTGTTTCGCGCCATCGGTCGCTTGAGCCACTCCAACATCACCGTGCTGATCAACGGCGAATCCGGTACCGGTAAAGAACTGGTTGCCCACGCCCTGCACCGCCACAGCCCGCGCGCGGCTTCTCCGTTCATCGCGTTGAACATGGCGGCGATTCCCAAGGATCTGATGGAATCGGAGCTGTTCGGTCACGAGAAAGGCGCATTCACCGGCGCCGCAAACCTGCGGCGCGGTCGCTTCGAGCAGGCCGACGGCGGCACGCTGTTCCTTGATGAAATCGGCGACATGCCGGCGGATACCCAGACCCGCCTGTTGCGTGTCCTGGCCGATGGCGAGTTCTATCGCGTTGGCGGGCATGTGCCGGTCAAAGTCGATGTACGCATCATCGCCGCCACCCACCAGAATCTGGAAACCCTGGTTCACGCCGGCAAATTCCGTGAGGACTTGTTCCACCGCCTCAACGTGATCCGTATCCACATCCCGCGCCTGTCGGATCGTCGTGAAGACATCCCGACGCTGGCCCGGCACTTCCTCAGCCGTGCCGCGCAGGAATTGGCAGTCGAGCCGAAGCTGCTGAAAAGCGAGACCGAGGAATACCTGAAGAACCTGCCGTGGCCGGGCAACGTGCGTCAACTGGAGAACACCTGCCGCTGGATTACCGTCATGGCCTCCGGCCGTGAAGTGCACATCAGCGACTTGCCGCCAGAACTGCTTAACCTGCCGCAGGACTCGGCGCCCGTGACTAACTGGGAACAGGCCCTGCGCCAGTGGGCCGATCAGGCCTTGGCCCGTGGCCAGTCGAGCCTGCTCGACAGCGCGGTGCCGGCGTTCGAGCGGATCATGATCGAGACGGCGTTGAAGCACACCGCCGGGCGCCGTCGTGATGCGGCGGTTTTGCTGGGCTGGGGGCGTAATACCTTGACGCGCAAGATCAAGGAACTGGGGATGAAGGTTGATGGTGGGGATGATGATGAGGGGGATGAGGGTTAAAACCTTGTTCGCTTGAGGGTAGTTGTGTACCCAGGATCCACCCCCCTCTCCCCCATGGGGGAGGGGGAAAGGGAGCCGATTTGTATGATTTTCAAAACCTGAGTTCGGCGGGGTATTGCAGGTCGGCGTAATTTGACCGGGCAACTTGGTCAGTCCCCTCTCCCACTGGGAGAGGGTTAGGGTGAGGGGCCTCCGTGCACCGCATCAATGCACAATGACCCGTGATCGCGCACAGCCGCATCGCCACACGCCTTCCTTGAAACACCGAAAAGACCACTCTCCAGAACACGAAAGCCCCGAACTCCGAGGCTTTCGTGTTTCTGATCAACTTTTTTGTTTCAGCAAATGAAAACCTGGCACGCCCCCTGCAATACCTCTGACAGGTGATTCGTTTCACCACCCGTTTCGGGGACCTTGGTACAGGCAGGCCGGGGATTCCCCTCTTTACACCGGGCTCACGGCACAAAGCGGCGAGCCCACCCTTTTGGGATCCTTGGTACAGGCAGGCCGGGGGTTCCCTCTTTACACCGGACCGCCGCCAACAGCGAAGTCCATCCTTTTGGGAACCCTGATACAGGCAGGTCAGGGATTCCCGCTTTTACACCGCCAGCCGAGGTGCCCAGCCCGGCGCTAATCAAGCATCGGACGTTTGGGCAAATGGTGCAGGGGCTGGTTCTGCCGCCCCGAGTCATATTCCCGTATTTGTGCTTCGAGCCTGTCCAGCATTTTTCCGGGGCTGGGTTCACTGAGCAGAATGTCCTTCATCCTTGCCTGTTCGCTTGGCTCAGCCTTCGTATAGATATCCAGAAACCACCACACCCGCCGCTGCAAAAGTGGATATTCAACGTGAAACTCAGGTGTACGACTCAGCTTCCGGATCCCATTGAGCACGTCACTTGCTGCTCCGCCGAAACTGTCCCAGAGCTTCAGCTTTTCGGATAACTCCAATGGCGGCACGTTGCGCAGCCACAGATTTGCCGAGCGATCATTACTTTCAACTCCCAGCCAGATATCGGTGCCTGTTTTGATACGTGCATGTATCAGCCGGCGGAGCGAAGCCGGATCCGTTATTGGATTGCCGATGAGATTGAAGCCGGCTCTGAGTTCAACGGATTCGGGAATCGACGTAATGCGGTTGTTCGCCAGGTTCAACACTTTCGCGGGAATCTCGCTGGTGATGCCCTCCGGGAAACTGTCTAACCTTGCATTGGAAAGATCCAGCTCCTGCAGTGCAGTCATTCCTTTGAGTGATGGTGCGACCGAGAGCGCATTGTCACCAAGTCTCAATACTTCCAGTCTTGACCGCGCGTTATCTGCACCAAGCCCGCCAGGGAGACGGTTTATTCCGGTTCCTGTCAGATCCAGCACACGCAATTCGGTCATCCGGGTAATGTCAGGCGCCACCAGCAAAGAATTATTCTTATGCAGGTCAAGCACCTGTAAGCGCGAAGGACTGGGCAACCCGGCCACCACGCCAGCAAGATCTGCCATGCCATATGTGTTCCCAAGCCTCAACACTTGCAATTGGGTCATGCCGCTCACCGAAAACCGTGCGGGAAAGTTGCAATCCTGCAGGCTCAGCACTCGTAAACGGGACAGGCCGTTCAATAGCGTCGCAAAGCGCGAATTTATCTCGAGTCGTGATTGAAGTATCTGAAACTGATAACGCCCAGCAGCGTTGTTCCAGGCATGTAGCCCGGTGGCGAATTGCTCGCTCGTTACCGTCAGGCTTTCAATGTTGGGAAACTGCGCAAAAAACACCTCAGGATTCAGCCGCGCATTTCCTCTTAAAGAAAGCTCGACGACTGCTTTGAATTTCAATGAATGCAGCCTCTCGACTGGCCATAGCATGAGATTCATATCCAGCTTGTACCCCGACAGCTGCCCATCACGATAGACCCGCAGATCAGGCTGACCTTGCCACTTGTACAACTGGCGTAACGTGCTCCACATGTCAATCGCCGCCTGTTTTTCACTACCCCAGGCCTCGCGAGACTGAAAGTGCGGGAACCAGACGTTTTCGCTGCTCAGTTGCGCAAGCCCAAGCTGGATCCGCTTGAGCTCAAGATCCGCTACGTCCTTGTCATCGAACCGGGCGATAAAATCATCCGCGTGTTGATCGCTCATGTCCGGAAGATAACTTCGGACCTGCGCTCGGGTGGCTGGCTCAACGACCGTACGCGGGTACCAAAAACCGCTAGCGGCATCACGTAGCATTACCGGACCTGGAAGCAAATCGCTTGGCCGCCGCGCTCGATGCAGTCCCGTCTCCGGATCCACGGCGACAAGCACAAATTCGCCATCGGCCACTTCAGCGTAGGTGCGCTTCTTGAATACCGTTAAACCTTCACTGTTAACTTCTGGAAGAATTGCCCGGGCATTGATTACGTAATCATCCAGCGCCGGTCCAGGCGCAAGCAAACGCGTTTCAACAGGGGCCGCGTGAATAATGACCGCCGGGGTCGTGCCAGCGGCATCTGCGTCAACAGCGCTGGACGAACCCGGGCGCGGCCGCAGATCATCGAGGGAGAGTCCTGAACCAAAATCTCTACGGCCCGATGGCCCGGGGAGCGGTGTGCCCACCTCGGCCGGTCGGGTCGGGCTGGTCGATGCATCGACTTTCACGGGGGTGCTGCCACCGGTAGGTGGTTTTACTGGCATGTTGTTCATCCTTGAAAAGGTCACCCCTGGCAGTCGAGCAAGGGGCGAAGGCTTTCGGCATCCTGCCGGTTTGAAGAGGATCGCACGATAGCGTGTGCAAGCATTTCAAGGAGAGTGGAAAACCAGACAGGCGCAGTGGGAAACGACGTCAGGAAGCGTAGGGGTCTCGAGGAGAACGGCAGGATTTCAATCAGTTCGTTTGCAAACGAATCTCCAGCCGCCAGCGATCATCGACCTCACTGCCGAGCCAATTGCCCTGCAGCGGCCGCGCTGCCAGTACCGTCAACAATAACCCACCGTCACTTTTACGAACGCGCCAGTTGACGTCCTTGCCATTGAGCTTGAGCTGGCCTTTGTGCGCCGGACCTTCGGCCTGAAACAACAACGCCACCGTGCCATCGATCATCTCACCGTGCAGCTTCGGCTCGTTGTTGAACCAAACCACCAAACCGCTATCGGTCACTTCTACCTGCTGCAACACGCTCGGATCCGGCGTCGTCAGGCGGCCGATCATCAAACCGATCATCAACCCGACAATCGCCAGCGAACCGATGACTCGCGGGAATAGTTTCGAACGGTTGTCCACAGGCGGCGTAGAATGCCGCTCATCTTTACCTTCGGAGCCGTGCATGTTTCACGTCATCCTTTTTCAACCAGAAATTCCGCCGAATACCGGCAACGTTATCAGGCTGTGCGCCAACAGCGGCTGCCACCTGCATTTGATCGAACCGCTGGGCTTCGAGATGGACGACAAGCGCTTGCGCCGCGCCGGTCTCGACTACCACGAATATGCCACGCTGCAACGTCATGCAGACCTGGCCAGTTGCCTGGAAAGCCTGGGCAACCCGCGATTGTTCGCGTTTACCACCAAGGGTTCGCGGCCTTTCCATGATGCCGCATTCGTGCCCGGCGATGCGTTTCTGTTCGGCCCGGAAAGTCGTGGGCTGCCGGCGGATGTGCTCGACGCCCTGCCTGCCGAGCAGCGCCTGCGCCTGCCGATGCGCGAAGGCTGCCGCAGCCTGAATCTGTCCAACACCGTGGCGGTCGCCGTGTACGAAGCGTGGCGCCAGAACGACTTCAAGTAACGCCGCAAAACAAATGTGGGAGCGAGCCTGCTCGCGATTACGGCGTGTCAGGCAACATTGATGTGTCTGACAGACCGCTTTCGCGAGCAGGCTCGCTCCCACATGGAGTGTTGCTGAACCGTCTTACTGAACGGTCGGCGTCTCGCCGCTTTCCTGCATGCGCTGCAGCTCTTGCGCGTACAGAGCATCGAAGTTGACCGGGGCCAGCATCAGCGCCGGGAACGAACCACGGGTAACCAGGCTGTCCAGGGTTTCGCGGGCGTACGGGAACAGGATGTTCGGGCAGAACGCACCGAGGGTGTGGCTCATCGAAGCCGCGTCGAGGTTCTTGATCAGGAAGATACCGGCCTGCTGCACTTCAGCAATGAACGCGACTTCTTCACCGTTCTTCACGGTCACCGACAGGGTCAGCACCACTTCGTAGAAGTCGCCTTCCAGTGCTTTCTGACGCGTGTTCAGGTCCAGACCGACCGCCGGATCCCACTGCTGGCGAAAGATTGCCGGGCTTTTCGGGGCTTCGAAGGACAGGTCGCGTACGTAGATGCGCTGCAAGGAGAATTGCGGTGCGGTTTCTTCTTCGCTGGCTGCAGTGTTCTGTTGGTCAGTCATCTCAGATCCTTATCGATCTTGGGTCTTTTAGGGAGTGCTGTACGTGGGTGCAGCCGTTCAGGCCTTGAGCAGCGCGTCGAGTTTGCCGGCGCGCTCCAAAGCATACAAATCATCACAACCGCCGATGTGCTGGCTGCCGATCCAGATCTGCGGCACGGACGTGCGCCCGGCTTTCTGAGTCATTTCGGCACGCAGCTGCGGCTTGCCATCGACCTTGATCTCTTCGAAGGCCACACCTTTGCTGGCGAGCAGATGCTTGGCGCGCGAGCAGTAAGGGCAGTAGTCGCTGGAGTAGACGATGACTTTGTTCATGTCATTTCACCAGCGGCAGGTTGTCGCCCTTCCAGCTGGAAATCCCGCCGGACAGTTTGGCGGCGGTGAAGCCGGATTTCATCAGCTCGCGGGCGTGGGTGCCGGCGGTCTGACCGAGGGCATCGACCAGAATGATGGTCTTGGCCTTGTGCTTTTCCAGCTCGCCGACGCGGGCCGCCAGTTTGTCCTGAGGGATGTTCACCGCGCCAACGATGTGGCCAGCGGCATAATCCTTGGCCGGACGGATGTCCACCACCACGCCTGCATCTTTATTGACCAGTGCGGTCAGCTCGCCGGTGCTCAGGCTTTTACCGCCGCCCTGCATCGTGTGTGCCAGCAACAGAGCCAGCAGTACGACGAAGATACCGACAAGAATGTAGTGGTTAGTGGCAAATTCAATCAGGTGAGCAACCATCGAAGGAGGTTCCAGGGCGTTAAAATGTCGGCCAGTATACACAGCCACTATGGTCGGCCAAACCCCGTCCGGCGGTGACGCGGTCGGAACTTCGCTTTAAACTCCAACTCCGTTTTCCATCGCCCTCTTCTTTATCAGCCACGAGTGGATTCCATGACGACTACGCCCAAACCTTTGGTCCTGATGATTCTCGACGGCTTCGGTCACAGCGACAGCCCCGAATCCAATGCCGTGTTCGCGGCGAAGAAACCTGTGCTGGATCGTCTTTGGGCTACGGTGCCGAACGGCTTGATCTCGGGCAGCGGCATGGACGTCGGTCTGCCGGACGGGCAGATGGGCAACTCCGAAGTCGGCCATATGAACCTCGGCGCCGGGCGCGTGGTGTATCAGGACTTCACCCGTGTGACCAAAGCGATCCGCGACGGCGAGTTCTTCGAGAACCCGACTATCTGCGCCGCTGTGGATAAAGCCGTGGCCGCCGGTAAAGCCGTGCACTTCATGGGCCTGCTGTCCGATGGCGGCGTGCACAGCCACCAGGACCATCTGATCGCCATGGCCGAACTGGCCTTCAAGCGCGGCGCGGAAAAAATCTACCTGCATGCCTTCCTTGATGGTCGTGACACGCCGCCAAAAAGCGCTGCTTCGTCGATCGAACTGCTCGACGCGACTTTCCAGGCACTCGGCAAGGGCCGTATCGCCAGCATCATCGGCCGCTACTTCGCCATGGACCGTGACAACCGTTGGGATCGCGTCGCTCAGGCCTACAACCTGATCGTCGACGGCAACGGCGAGTTCAACGCCGCCACCGCTCAGGAAGGCCTCGAAGCCGCCTATGCCCGTGGCGAAAGCGACGAATTCGTCAAAGCCACTTCCATCGGCGAGCCGGTGAAGGTCGAAGACGGCGATGCCGTGGTGTTCATGAACTTCCGTGCCGACCGCGCGCGCGAGCTGACCCGGGTGTTCGTCGAAGACGATTTCAAGGAATTCGAGCGCGCCCGTCAGCCGAAGCTGGCCGGTTTCGTCATGCTGACCCAGTACGCTGCCAGCATTCCGGCACCATCGGCCTTCGCCGCCGGCAGCCTGGAAAACGTTCTCGGCGATTACCTGGCGAAAAACGGCAAGACCCAACTGCGCATCGCCGAAACCGAGAAATACGCCCACGTGACCTTCTTCTTCTCCGGCGGTCGCGAAGAACCGTTCCCGGGCGAAGAGCGCATCCTGATCCCGTCGCCGAAAGTCGCTACTTACGATTTGCAGCCGGAAATGAGCGCGCCGGAAGTCACCGACCGCATCGTCGACGCTATCGAAAACCAGCGTTACGACGTGATTATCGTCAACTACGCCAACGGCGACATGGTCGGCCACAGCGGTGTGTTCGACGCCGCGGTGAAAGCGGTCGAGTGCCTGGACACCTGCGTCGGTCGCATCGTTGAAGCGCTGGAAAAAGTCGGCGGCGAAGCCTTGATCACTGCCGACCACGGCAACGTCGAAAAAATGGCCGATGAAGAAACCCACCAAGCGCACACCGCGCATACCACCGAGCCGGTGCCGTTCATTTATGTCGGCAAACGCAACCTGAAGGTGCGCGAAGGCGGCGTGCTGGCGGACGTGGCACCGACCATGCTGATGTTGCTGGGTCTGGAAAAACCGGCGGAGATGACCGGGACTTCGATCCTCGTCTGACCGGAATCCAGAAAACACCGCAAAACCCTGTAGGAGTGAGCCTGCTCGCGATAGCCATCTGACAGTCAATTCCTCTATTGAATGTGAGTACGTCATCGCGAGCAGGCTCACTCCTACACTGGTTTTCGGTGTTTTTCTGTCCAGTTATCACACAGCCCCAATTGGGCGTTTTTTTTGCAGCCTCGGGCGGGCATACTAGGCCGTCCCTTACCCTGGTGCCGCCCGCCCCTATGCTTCGCGTCCTGATCGCCCTTGCTCTGACCTGTCTGCTCCAGCCGGCCTTCGCCGACGAGCGCGCGCAAACCCAACAGCAGTTGGACGCCACGCGTCAGGATATTGCCGAGTTGAAGAAGCTCCTGGGCAAGCTGCAGGAAGAAAAGTCCGGCGTGCAGAAGGAGCTCAAGGGCACTGAGACCGAGATGGGCAAGCTGCAGAAACAGGTCGACGCGCTGCAGAAAGAACTGCAGAAAAGCGAATCCGAGCTGCAGCGGCTCGATGCAGAGAAAAAAAAACTCCAGAGCGCGCGCACTGAACAGCAGCGACTGATCGCCATTCAGGCCCGAGCGGCCTATCAGAACGGTCGCCAGGAATACCTCAAGCTGCTGCTCAACCAGCAGAATCCCGAGAAATTCGCCCGCACCCTCACCTATTACGACTACCTGAGCCAGGCACGCCTGGAGCAGTTGAAGAACTTCAACGAAACCCTGCGCCAACTGGCCAATGTCGAAAAAGACATCGGTCTGCAGCAGGCTCAGTTGCTGGTACAGAAAAGCGACCTCGACACCCAGCGCGAAGCACTCGAGAAAGTCCGCAAGGAGCGTCAGCAGGTTCTCGCCAGACTCAATGACGACGTGAAGGCCCGCGACCAGAAACTGGCCGCCCGCGAGCAGGATCAGGCAGACCTGTCTAAAGTCCTTAAAACCATTGAAGAAACCCTGGCCCGTCAGGCTCGTGAGGCAGAAGAAGCGCGGCAGAAAGCGCTGATCGCCCAGCAGGAAGCGGAAAAAAAGCGTTTGCGTGAGGCGCAGGCTGAAAACAGCGACGCCCCACGAAAACCCGTCAGATCAAGCCCCGGCGCGCTGGTATCGAGCAGCGGCGAAACGTTTGGCGGGCCTTTTGCTGCAACCCGGGGAAAACTTCCGTGGCCGGTTGATGGTCGATTACTCGCACGCTTCGGTGAAAGCCGCGGCGACGATGCCCGCACCAAGTGGGATGGCGTGATGATCAGCGCCTCCGCCGGCAGCCAGGTGCATGCCGTACATGGTGGGCGCGTGGTGTTTGCCGACTGGCTGCGCGGTGCCGGGTTGCTGGTGATCCTCGATCACGGCAACGGTTTTCTGAGTCTTTACGGTCACAACCAGACGCTGCTCAAGTCGGCGGGTGATGTGGTCAAGGCTGGCGAGTCGATTTCCACTGTCGGTAACAGTGGCGGTCAGGACACGCCAGCGCTGTATTTCGCAATTCGTCAGCAGGGTCACCCGAGTGATCCGGCGCAATGGTGTCGTGCGCAAGGATAAGCACGTTACCTAATTCAGGAGTTCGTTCGACATGCTGCATTTGTCCCGCCTTACCTCGCTGGCCCTGACGATCGCCCTGGTGATCGGCGCGCCTCTGGCGTTCGCCGCGCAACCGGCCCCGACCGTCGCTCCGGCAGGCACTGCCGCGACCGCCAAGGCGCCGTTGCCGCTGGAAGAGTTGCGCACCTTCGCCGAGGTCATGGACCGGATCAAAGCCGCGTACGTCGAACCTGTGGACGACAAGACCCTGCTGGAAAACGCGATCAAGGGCATGCTCAGCAACCTCGATCCGCACTCGGCCTACCTTGGCCCGGAAGACTTCACCGAACTGCAGGAAAGCACCAGCGGTGAGTTCGGCGGCCTGGGCATCGAAGTCGGTGCTGAAGACGGCTTCATCAAGGTCGTCTCGCCAATCGATGACACCCCGGCATCCAAGGCCGGCATTCAGGCCGGTGACTTCATCGTCAAGATCAACGGCCAGCCAACCCGCGGCCAGACCATGACCGAAGCCGTCGACAAGATGCGCGGCAAGATCGGCCAGAAGATCACCCTGACTCTGGTTCGCGACGGCGGCACGCCATTCGACGTGACCCTGGCGCGTGCGGTGATTCAGGTGAAGAGCGTCAAGGCGCAGCTGCTGGAATCGGGCTACGGCTACATCCGCATTACCCAGTTCCAGGTCAAGACCGGCGAAGAAGTCTCCAAGGCGCTGGCCAAGCTGCGCAAGGACAACGGCAAGAAGCTCAACGGCATCATTCTCGACCTGCGCAACAACCCGGGCGGCGTGCTGCAATCGGCGGTTGAAGTGGTTGACCATTTCATCACCAAGGGCCTGATCGTCTACACCAAGGGGCGCATCGCCAATTCCGAGCTGCGCTTCTCCGCCACCGGCAAGGATGAAAGCGAAGCGGTACCGATGGTGGTGCTGATCAACGGTGGCAGCGCCTCGGCTTCGGAAATCGTCGCCGGCGCCCTGCAGGACCAGAAACGCGCCGTGGTCATGGGCACCACCAGCTTCGGCAAGGGCTCGGTGCAAACCGTTCTGCCGCTGAACAATGATCGCGCGCTGAAGATCACCACGGCGCTGTACTTCACGCCCAATGGCCGCTCGATTCAGGCCCAGGGCATCGTCCCGGACATTGAAGTGCGCCGCGCGAAGATCACCAACGAAGCCGACAGCGAGTACTTCAAGGAAGCGGACCTGCAAGGTCACCTGGGCAACGGCAACGGCGGCGCCGACAAGCCGAGTGGTTCAGCTGGCAAGGCCAAAGCGATGCCGCAGGATGACGATTACCAGTTGGCCCAGGCCCTGAGCCTGCTCAAAGGCCTGAGCATCACCTCCGGCCGTTGAGGATGTTGCTGCGTTCTCTCTGCATTCTGTTGTGCTGTCTGGCGGTTTTTGCGCAAGCAGAGCCCGCCAGTTCCTCGCCGCACAGAGCCTACCTGACGCTGATCATCGACGACCTGGGGCAGAACCTGCCTCGGGATCGCCGCGTGCTCGCCCTGCCCGGTCCGGTCACAGCGGCGATCATGCCCGATACCCCGCACGCCACCGAGTTTGCGCGCGAAGCCCATCGCGCCGGGAAGATCGTCATTCTGCACATGCCGATGGACCCGGCCACCGGCCCCTACGCCTGGCACCCCGAACTGCCCATCGAAGAACTGCAGAAACGTCTGAATGCCGCGTTCGAAAAAGTCCCGTTCACCGCCGGCATCAATAACCACATGGGCAGCCACATGACCGCGCAACCGGTGGCGATGGCGTGGTTGATGGGTGAGTTGCAGCGTCGTCACAAATTCTTCGTTGACAGCCGCACCAGTGCGCAGACCGTGGCGGCGCAGCAGGCGCAGAAGATCGATCTGGCCAGCGTTTCCCGAGATGTGTTTCTCGATGACGAGCGCACCGAAGCGGCAATTTCCACCCAGCTACAGACCGCGATCGCCTTGGCGCACAAACAGGGTTCGGCGGTGATGATCGGCCATCCGTACCCGCAGACCCTGGCGGTACTGGAGCGCGAGTTGCCCAAGCTCAAAGCGCAGGGCATCAACTGGATCGATATCCGGCAGATGATCAGCGTACGCAGCAACCGCGCCATGGCCGGCCATGGCAAGGACGGCGTCTACCGGTAAAACCCTGTGACGCTGGCACATACATAGTTACCACCCGATAACCGTCCCCGTCTCCGATAGTGCGACCTGCAACAGGTCGCGACGCCCTTGCGTCGCCTTACAACTATCAGGAATTGCAATGCCTACTCATGAGACTGCCGCTTTGCCAACCGCGCAAATGCAACCCATCCGAAACGACAACTTGCTGATCAGCTTCACGACGGAGTTTCTGCGCATCTGGGACACCGTTGGCTCCCGAGTGAAACCGGCGGCCTTCTGGCGGCCCACGCCACCAGCCGATGTGCTGCCGGGTTATTTCCCGTTGGGCGACGTGGCGATTGATGACCATGACAACATTAATGACAGGCATGCGGTGGCCGTGGTTTGCGAAGCGGCGACACCCAGTGCAGACCCCGCAAAAGGCAGCGCGTTGCGCCGGCCTGACGACTACGAACTGATCTGGCAAGACACAGGTTCAGGTTCGAAAAAGGACGGGGCGATCTGGCGACCCATTCCTCCGCAAGGGTACGTAGCGCTCGGTTCGGTTTGCTCCGACGGTCACGGAAAGCCTTCCTTGAATGCTGTCCGTTGCGTCCGTGCCGACCTCTTGATTGCTTCTGGCCTCAACGTACCGGTGTGGACAGACAAGGGCAGTGGGGCCCGACAAAGCATCAGCACGTGGAGTGCCATTCCACCTTCGGCGCCTGCGGATGAAATCCATCTGGCGCCAGGCACCTTCGTCGGCGTCAACGGTTATTCCAAACCCGCCAGTTTCAACCTTTATTCCCTGCGTATCCCGATTGTGATTGACGTCAATGCGCGCCCCGCCGCGCCAGTCCTTGTCGATGTAACACCAGCCACCCTGCAGGCGCCCGAGCAACCTGCTTACAGCGCTAGACTGCCATGGTTCATCGTAAAAGACCCACAGCTCACCCGACGCCAACAGTTCAATCAGTCACCTGAGTATCTGCTTCAGCGCACGGATCACTATCAGCTCGTTGGCCATTGCCACAACACGGAAAACAACAACAAGACTGTGCGCTGGGTCGCACCCCGCCTGCAGCAAAACAACCGACTGCGCCTGTTCAACAATGCCACTTTGATCGAGTTCGGCGCACAGTGGCAAAGCAACCTGTCGCAACCCTTTCTGTTTTCGGCGCGGTTGAACAATGACTTTACCCACTGTGAAACACACGCGAACGAATGGCTCAACCCGGCACCCATCGATGTCGCGGCTATCGTCGCCGGCAACAGCTCGATGGCGGTGTATCTGACTCAAAGTGACTATAAGCTGCTTCGCGCGGACGGCACACAGATAGGCAGCGTCGTCAGCTACACCGATGGCAGGAACCTGCACTTCAGCGTGTACACACCACCGCAACCGAACGCGACAGACCTGCCTGCCGAGGCCACGCACATGCAAAGCGCGACAGTCGATCACGAAGCGGATAACGAAGTCGCAGCGTTGCCGGCAAGCACAGAGTTGCCAGTGGTTACAGATAGCGTCCCATGATCTCGTCGACAACCCCGTCCTTGCGCATCTGATCAAGCGCAGCCTGCAACCTGGCAACGACTGTATCCGGCACATCCTTGTTCAGCGCCAGATACAACTCAGCGCTGTTGAAGCGCAGCACAGTCTTCAGGCCAGTCACGCCATCCTGCCGGGCCAGATAACGGCCGGCAGGATCACCCGTGGCCCACAGATCGATCTGGCCGTTGAGCAGTTTCTTCGCATTGTCCTGATCGCGCAGCACCACCACCGGCTTGAGGCCTTGCTTGGTCAGCGTCTCGGCAATCGCGTCGCCCTTATAGGCGCCGATCTTGTATTTGCGTGCATCGTTGAGGGTTTCAAGGGTGATCTTGCTGTCAGCCTTGGCCAGCAGGATCCAGTCATCGGGACCGATCGGTCCGACCCATTTGAACAGTCTTTCGCGATCGGGCAGGCGCGCCATGACGAAGGCCCCATAACCGGGATTTTCCAGCGCGAGTTTGTAGACACGCTCCCAAGGGAAACGCAGGGTCAGACTGTACGTGAGGCCGGCGCGCTGGAACATCTCGCGAACGATGTCGGTGGCAATGCCGTTGATGTTTTCGCCCTGAGCGAAATTCTTGCCGTTCTTCGCCATGTTGTACGGCGGGAAGTTTTCGGTGAGCAGCACCAGATCGGTGTCGGGACTGTTTTGCGCCCGGGCATTGCTGATGAACAACAATGAGGCGCTGGCGAGAACAACAAGCAGGCGTTTGATCATGTCGGGCTACCGGAATCCATGGCGTGCCCAAGAGTGCCTTGGGCGCGCCATGCTGTCCACTGGCCTGTACGCTTTAGCGCATGACGATGCCGCGATGCGCCATGTAGGCCTTGGCTTCCTGCACGGTGTATTCGCCGAAGTGGAAAATACTCGCTGCCAGCACCGCGCTGGCGTGCCCTTCGAGGATGCCATCGGCCAGATGCTGCAAGTTGCCGACACCGCCGGAAGCGATCACCGGAATGCCCAGCGCATCGCTGATGGCGCGGGTGACGCCGAGATCGAAGCCGTTTTTCATGCCGTCCTGATCCATGCTGGTCAGGAGGATTTCGCCGGCACCGAGGCCTTCCATTTTCTTCGCCCACTCGACTGCATCGAGGCCGGTCGGCTTGCGCCCGCCGTGGGTGAAGATCTCCCAGCGCGGGGTTTCGCCCGGGCCGGAAACCTTCTTGGCGTCGATCGCGACAACGATGCACTGCGAGCCGAAATGCTGCGCGGCTTCACCGACGAACTCCGGGTTGAACACGGCAGCGGTGTTGATCGACACCTTGTCCGCGCCGGCATTGAGCAGGTTGCGGATGTCCTGCACGGTGCGCACGCCACCGCCGACGGTGAGCGGAATGAACACCTGGCTGGCCATGCGCTCGACGGTATGCAGCGTGGTGTCGCGGCCATCGACGCTGGCGGTGATGTCGAGAAAGGTAATTTCGTCGGCACCCTGCTCGTCGTAGCGACGGGCGATTTCCACCGGGTCACCGGCGTCACGGATGTTCTCGAACTTCACACCTTTGACGACCCGGCCGTTGTCCACGTCCAGGCAAGGGATGATGCGTTTGGCCAGCGCCATGGTCAGTCCTCAGCCTTGGTACGAATCGCAGAAAGCTTGCGCTTCGGCGACGTCGAGTGTGCCTTCGTAGATCGCCCGGCCTGTGATCGCGCCGATGATGCCCGGCGCCTTGGCGTCGAGCAGCGACTTGATGTCACCCAGATTGTGGATGCCGCCGGAAGCGATCACCGGAATCTTCGTCGCAGCGGCCAGAGCAGCGGTGAACGGTACGTTGCAGCCCTGCATCATGCCGTCTTTGGCGATGTCGGTATAAACAATCGACGACACGCCGTCGGCTTCGAACTGCCTGGCCAGATCGATCACCTGTACGGTGCTGATTTCAGCCCAGCCATCGGTGGCGACGAAACCGTCTTTGGCATCCAGACCGACGATGATCTTGCCCGGGAAGGCACGGCAGGCTTCAGCGACGAACGCAGGATCCTTTACGGCTTTGGTGCCGATGATCACGTAGCTCACGCCGGCCTTGACGTAATGCTCAATGGTTTCCAGCGAGCGGATGCCGCCACCGATCTGGATCGGCAGGGTCGGGTAGCGCTTGGCGATCGCGGTGACCACTTCGCCGTTGACCGGCTGACCTTCGAACGCGCCGTTGAGGTCGACCAGATGCAGACGGCGGCAACCGCCCTCCACCCACTTGGCAGCCATGCTCACCGGGTCATCGGAGAACACCGTGGAATCTTCCATGCGGCCCTGGCGCAGGCGTACGCAGGCACCGTCTTTGAGATCGATAGCGGGGATAATCAGCATGCTTTTTCCTTCGTCAAAAGAGCGGCAAGCTGCAAGCCATAAGCTGCAAGCGCGCACGCGCGTCTATCTCTTGCAGCTCGCAGCTTGACGCTTGCCGCTGCTCTTAATTTTTTTCGAGCGCCCACAGGTCGCTTTCGATGCTTTCAAACCGCTCCTTGAGGTGGGTCTGCACATCGAAAATCGCCCTGTTGTAATAGTGCGGAGCAATTTCGCGGGTAAACAGCTCAAGAATTTCCGCCGCTTCGAACGAACCCAGGTCCAGTTCGAAACGGTCTTCCATGAACCGCTGAATCTTGCGATTGGCCTCGCTCTCCTGCTCGGGAGTGAGGGTCAGGATCGGCGGTTTGGACTTCTTGCCAGCCATTTACCAGCGACCGTCCCATGCGGCGAAGTTCTGCAGCAATTGCAGGCCGTGGGTATGGCTCTTCTCCGGGTGGAACTGCACGGCGAAGCGCGAGCCATCGGCCAGCGCTGCGGCGAAATCGACACCGTAATGACCGCTGCCCACCACCTGCCGCCCATTGGCGGCGGCGATGTAGTAGCTGTGCACGAAGTAGAAACGCGCCAGATCCGGGATGTCGTGCCACAGCGGGTGACTGATGTTCTGCTTCACCTCATTCCAGCCCATGTGCGGGACCTTCAGGTGCTCGCCGTCTTCGTGCAGGTCCTTGCCGAAGAACTTCACCGCGCCCGGGAACAGGCCGATGCAGTCAACGCCATCATTCTCTTCGCTGCTGTCGAGCAAGGCTTGCATGCCGACGCAGATGCCGAGGAATGGCCGATCCTGGCTGACCTCACGGACCAGCGAATCGAAGCCGAGGCGACGGATCTCCGCCATGCAATCGCGAATCGCGCCAACACCGGGGAACACCACGCGGTCGGCTTCGCGAATCACGTTCGCATCGCTGGTGATCAGCACCTTGCCGGCGCCGACGTGCTCCAGCGCCTTGGCCACTGAGTGCAGGTTGCCCATGCCGTAATCGATAACTGCAACCGTCTGCATTACAGCACGCCTTTGGTCGATGGCA
This sequence comes from Pseudomonas sp. FR229a, assembly GCF_030209115.1. Lineage (NCBI taxonomy): Bacteria > Pseudomonadati > Pseudomonadota > Gammaproteobacteria > Pseudomonadales > Pseudomonadaceae > Pseudomonas > Pseudomonas sp. FR229a. Next base: position 24,644 of record NZ_JARVSP010000015.1, read on the forward strand.
TTTGCCCGGCCATGCGCTCGTCCAGCTCGACGGCCATGCGCAGCGCGCGGCCGAATGCCTTGAATACGGTTTCGATCTGATGGTGGGTGTTGGTGCCGCGCAGGTTGTCGATGTGCAGGCTGACCAGCGCGTGGTTGACGAAGCCCTGGAAGAATTCCTGGAACAGGTCAACGTCGAAGCCACCGACGGTGGCGCGGGTGTACGGCACGTGCATCTGCAGGCCCGGGCGACCGGAGAAATCGATCACCACGCGCGACAGCGCTTCATCGAGCGGCACGTAGGCATGGCCGTAGCGACGGATGCCTTTCTTGTCGCCGATGGCTTTGGCGAAGGCCTGGCCGAGGGTGATACCGACATCTTCCACCGTATGGTGGTCGTCGATATGCAGATCGCCCTTGCATTCGATATCCAGATCGATCAACCCGTGACGGGCGATCTGATCCAGCATGTGCTCAAGAAAAGGAACGCCGATATCGAATCGGGCCTTTCCGGTGCCATCAAGGTTGATCGAGGCTTTGATCTGGGTTTCCAGAGTGTCGCGCTCGACAGACGCCTTACGTTCGGCCATCACCAGCTCCGCAAAATCATTGGGCGAAAAAGGCAGCCATTATAGGCACGCGAGGCGCAAACAGAAACACGAGAGGAGAGATGCCTGACGGATAGAACGCCCGGCTGTCGCGGGTAGACATGTCCATACAAGCCATTACCGGCACGCCAGAAACAACTGTAGGAGTGAGCCTGCTCGCGATGAGGACCTGGCAATCAACATTTCTGTGACTGTCAGACCGCTATCGCGAGCAGGCTCACTCCTACAGGGGTACTGCCTTTTTACTTAGTGAAACAATACCGCCGTTTTCTGCAGGGTCACCCACACACCCCACGCCAACGGAATACCCACCACCAGCCAGGCAGCGATTGCCAGAGGTTTGGTGCCCGGCGCCGCTTTCCACTCCAGAACGGTGCTGGCATCAGCACCCTTGTCGTGGCCCAGCGCCTGTTCGGCAGCCAGTTCAGCGTCGGTCATGAAGTACTTGTCAGCGACTGGGCGCACCATCAGGTTGCACAGGAAGCCCAGCACCAGCAGGCCGGCGAGGATGTACAGAGTGATGTCGTAGGCAGCTGCGCGTTCCACGCCGATGCTCAACTGATATTCACGCAGGTAGTTCACCAGCACCGGACCGAGCACACCGGCAGCAGCCCAGGCAGTCAGCAGACGACCGTGGATTGCACCGACCATCTGCGTACCGAACAGGTCGGCCAGATAGGCCGGCACCGTGGCAAAACCACCGCCGTACATCGACAGGATGATGCAGAACGCCGCCACGAACAGCGCAACGTTGCCCAAGTGACCGAGGTTCGGAATCAGTGCGTACAGGGCAAAACCCAAGGCGAAGAACACGAAATAGGTGTTTTTGCGGCCCAGGTAATCCGAGAACGAGGCCCAGAAGAAGCGGCCACCGATGTTGAACAGGCTCAGCAGACCGGTGAAGCCCGCTGCGATCGCCGCGATCGAAGCCAGTTGGCCGGCGTCGAGTTGACCGAACGGCACGTCAACGCCCAGCAACCTGCCGCCAAACACTTCCTGCAACAGTGGCGAAGCCATGCCGAGGATGCCGATACCCGCCGAAACGTTCAGGCACAGCACCAGCCAGACCAGACGGAATTGCGGAGTTTTCCACGCTACGTTCACATGGACGTGACGGTTGGTGATCATCGCGTTCGAAGCTTTCTTCGCCGGAGCGGTCCAGCCTTCAGGCTTCCAGCCGGTTGGCGGCACGCGGTAGGACAATGCGCCACCGATCATGAACACGAAGTAGATGGCCGCCATGGCCACGAAGCTTTGCCATACGCCCACGCCTTCTGGCGAAGCGAAGTGGCTCATCAGCGCAGTCGCCAACGGCGCACCGACCATCGCGCCGCCACCGAAGCCCATGATAGCCATGCCGGTCGCCATGCCGCGCTTGTCCGGGAACCACTTGATCAGGGTCGATACCGGCGAGATATAGCCCAGGCCCAGACCGATGCCGCCGATCACGCCCGAGCCGATCCACATCAGCCAGATCTGGTGGGTATAGATACCCAGCGCGGAAATCAGCAGACCGCCACACCAGCACAGCGCCGACACCACGCCCGCTTTACGAGGACCGGCGTGTTCCAGCCAGCCACCCCAGATCGCTGCCGAGCAGCCGAGGAAGATGAAGAACAGCGTGTAGATCCAGCCGAGCATGGAGATCGGCCAGTCGCAGTTCGACGAAAATACCTGTGCGATGAAGCTCATGTCCGGTGCGCAAGCCACCGGCGCGGTAACGCCCAGTGCCTTGGACAGCGGCAACCAGAACACCGAGAAGCCGTAGGCCATGCCGATGCACAGGTGAATGGCCAAAGCGGCCGGTGGAACCAGCCAGCGGTTGAAACCGGGCTTGGCGATGATGCGTTCCTTGGACAGGAACGCAGGCTGGTCGGCTTTGAGGCCGTCCGCCGTGATGCTCGTGCTCATTGTGTATCCCCCAATTGTTAGTATGGTTCGCCAGCCACTGCTCACCCTCGGCCTTATGCACGCAGGCATGACCGTTTTTTTAGGTGAAGCTCCTTGATGGCGCGACGTTAAGTCGCAGACGGGCGGACGAACTGGCGAAGGTTACCATTCTCAGGTGACAGAAAAACCAAACTGATATCACCTTTTTTCAAGTCATCTGTTCTCGTACGACTCGGGAAGCCGCCAACCCCGCGTCTGCAAAGGCACCACGCCGTTTGCTACTTGTCCCATTTATGCGTGCGAAAAGTTACCCGTCGCCTTGGCGGGCCTGAACGACTGGTGAACCAAGCGCAAAAAATGGCGTCGCAAGCCGGGGCCGGATTGCGCCCTCTGGCGCCCGCCGGGCATCCTCAAGCGCAGGCACCGGTGGCGAAGTTGCAGGTGCCACCGCCGACCCTCGGCAGATGACGCCACACCGAACCGGGTGCTTGCAGCGCTATACTCCCCGGCCAAATGACGAATTCGACTAACTACAAGGACTCGCCCATGAAAGCGTTCGGCAAAATCCTGGGTCTGGTACTTCTCGGGCTGTTGCTGATCATTGTGGCGGCAGGTTTTGCCCTGACCCACCTCTTCGATCCCAACGACTACAAAGACGAGATCCGCCAGATAGCCCGCGACAAGGCCCACATCGAGCTGACGCTCAATGGCGATATCGGCTGGAGCCTGTTCCCGTGGCTCGGCCTGGAACTGCACGAAGCCAGCGTCGCCACCCTGGCCAAACCCGCCGAACCGTTTGCCGATTTGCAGATGCTCGGTCTGTCCGTCCGCGTCCTGCCGTTGTTGCGCCGTGAAGTGCAGATGAGCGATGTGCGCGTCGAAGGCCTCAACCTGCGCCTGAACCGTGACAAGAACGGCCACGGCAACTGGGAAGATATCGGCAAGGTGCCTGTGGCGCCCGGCTCGACGCCACCCGTCACACCGGGCACGACTGCCAGCGAGCCGGCCGTCGCCGTGGAAAAACCGGCGCAGCCGATCCGCCTCGACATCGACAGCCTGACCGTCAACAACGCCCGCGTCGAATACACCGATGAGCTGACCGGCAAGCAGTTCAGCGCCGAAAGCATTCAGCTGAGCACCGGCCCGGTGCACGACTCGACCAATATCCCGGTGAAGGCCACCGCGTTCCTCGGCACCAATCAACCGGTGTTGCGCGTGCGCACCGAGCTCAACGGCGAACTGCGCTTCGAGCGCGCGCTGCAACGCTACAAATTCGAAGACCTGAAGCTGACCGGCGAACTCGCTGGCGATCCGCTGCAAGGCAAGACCATGACTTTCTCCGCCCAGGGCCAGTTGTTGCTGGACAAGGCAGCGAACGTCGCCGAATGGACCGGCATCAAGATTTCCGCCAACCAGTTGCGTGCCCTGGGTGAGCTGAAAGCCAACGACCTCGACAAGACGCCGCAGATCAGCGGTGGCATTTCCATTGCCCAGTTCGATCTGGCGAAATTCGTCGACAGCATCGGCCAGACACTGCCGGCGATGGGCGAAGGCAGCCTGAGCAAAGTCGAACTGGTCAGCCGCGTCGCCGCCACGCCGACCAGTCTGTCGCTCGACAACATCAACCTGAAACTCGATGACAGCAGCTTCAGCGGCCGCATCGCCATCGAGGATTTCGCCAAACAGTCGCTGCGCGCCATTCTCAAGGCCGACACATTCAACGTCGATCGCTACCTGCCCCCGAAATCGGCCCAGGCCAACAGCGCCACGCAAACGCGTCAGGCCGAAGTCGCCAGCACCGAGGCCGGCGCGGTGGCAGGCACCACGCCGCTGCCGGACAAACCGAGCAAAACCGCCTGGAGCACCGAGCGCCTGTTGCCGGTGGAACGCCTGGCGAAACTGGACGTAGATGCCGACCTGACTTTCGGCCAACTGACTCTCGACAAACTGCCGATCCAGAACGCCGCGCTCAAAGCCACCGGCCAGGGTGGCTTGCTGACGCTGACTAACCTGAGCGGTGATCTGTACAACGGCGGCTTCGTCGCCAACGGCACCCTCGACGTGCGCCCAAGCGCGCCGGTGCTGAACCTGCAGACCCGCCTCAATCGCGTGCCGGCGGAAAAAATCATCGAAAGCCAGGGCAAGAATCCCCCGGTCAAAGGGCTGGTGACGCTGACCAGCAGCCTCACCGGCAGCGGCAATAGCCAACAGGCGCTGATCGACACGCTGAATGGCAACGCCAGTTTCGTCATCAACAATGGTGTGCTGCTCAACGCTAATCTCGAACAGCAATTGTGCAAAGGCATCGCCACCCTCAACCGCAAGACCCTCAGTGGCGAGCCGCGCGGCAAGGACACACCGTTCGAAGAGCTCAAGGGCAACCTGACCGTGCGCAACGGCGTCGCCAGCAACCCGGACCTGAAAGTGCGCATCCCCGGCATGACCGTCAACGGTGACGGCGATATCGACCTGCGCGTTTTGGGCATGGATTACCGCGTCGGCATCATCGTCGAGGGCGACACCAGCGCCATGCCCGACCCGGCCTGTCAGGTCGGCGAGAAGTTCGTCGGCATCGAGTGGCCGCTGCGCTGCCGTGGTCCGCTGGAACTGGGCGCCAAGGCCTGCCGCGTCGACAATGACCGTCTCGGCCAGGTCGCCAGCAAAATGGCCGGCAACAAACTGAGCGAGAAGATCGACGAGAAACTGGGTGACAAAGTCAGCCCGGAACTGAAAAACGCATTGAAGGGGCTGTTCAAGCGATGACAGCGGAGCAGTTTTCCACGGCGGTGCTGGAGTGGTTCGACCGCCATGGCCGCCACGATTTGCCGTGGCAGCAGGACATCAACCCGTACCGGGTGTGGGTGTCCGAGATCATGTTGCAGCAGACCCAGGTCAGCACCGTGCTCAATTACTTCGAGCGTTTCATGGCAGCGCTGCCGACGGTCGAAGCGCTGGCTGAAGCGCCGGAAGACGAGGTGCTGCACCTGTGGACCGGGCTGGGTTACTACACTCGCGCACGCAATCTGCAGAAGACCGCGAGGATCGTCGTCAGCCAGTACGGTGGCGAATTCCCGCGTGACGTGGAAAAACTCACCGAGCTACCGGGGATCGGTCTGTCCACCGCCGGCGCTATCGCCAGCATCAGCATGGGCCTGCGCGCGCCGATCCTCGACGGCAACGTCAAACGCGTGCTGGCGCGCTTCACGGCGCAAGAGGGCTACCCCGGCGAACCGAAGGTCGCCAGACAGCTGTGGGCCAACGCCGAGCGGTTCACCCCGCACGATCGGGTCAACGCCTACACCCAGGCGATGATGGATCTCGGCGCTACACTCTGCACGCGCAGCAAGCCGAGTTGCCTGCTGTGTCCGCTCAAGCGCGGCTGTGAAGCGCACATGCTCGGCCTGGAAACCCGCTACCCGATTCCCAAGCCGCGCAAGGCCATTCCGCAGAAACGCACGCTGATGCCGATGCTGGCCAATGGCGAAGGCGCAATTCTGCTTTACCGCCGCCCGTCGACGGGCCTGTGGGGCGGTCTGTGGAGCCTGCCGGAACTGGATGATCTGGAAGACCTGCAGCATCTGGCCGATCAGCACTCGCTGACCATGGGTCAGCAGCAAGCGCTGCCGAGCCTCGTCCATACGTTCAGCCATTTCCAGTTATCCATCGAACCGTGGCTGGTTCAGGTGCAGGAAGCCAGCCATCACGTGGCCGAGGCCGACTGGCTCTGGTATAACCTCGCCACCCCGCCGCGCCTGGGCCTTGCTGCCCCGGTCAAGACCTTGCTCGAACGCGCGGCCGCCGTCTTGAATGCAGGAGAGTCGCCATGACCCGCACCGTAATGTGCCGCAAGTACAAAGAAGAACTGCCCGCGCTGGAACGCGCACCTTTCCCGGGTACCAAGGGCCAGGATATTTTCGACCACGTCTCGGCCAAGGCCTGGGCCGACTGGCAGAAACACCAGACCCTGCTGATCAACGAAAAGCGTCTGAACATGATGAATGCCGAAGATCGCAAATACCTGCAGGGCGAAATGGACAAGTACTTCTCCGGCGAGGAATACGCCAAGGCCGAAGGCTATGTGCCGCCAGCCGAATAACCCGCATATTTCGTAAGCGACGGAATTAATTTAAGAAATTTTCAAAAAGTCGTTGACGTAAATTCGAAAAACCCTTTTAATGCGCCCCGTTGCCCAGATAGCTCAGTCGGTAGAGCAGGGGATTGAAAATCCCCGTGTCGGCGGTTCGATTCCGTCTCTGGGCACCAAATACCGAAAACCCTGAATCGCAAGATTCAGGGTTTTTTTATGCCTGCGATTTGATGGAGCGATGTTTCCTTTCGTCAGAGTGCCGGGCATCTGCACGCTTTCCCTTCCGATCATCACACCAGCGAGTACCTCTACCACTGACGGGCTCGCGAACGAAAAGACCTACAAACGTCTTGCCGTCATCCTTCGAATCTGCCGGAACACTCCGCACGCTCAAACTGTAACGGACGACATATTTCCATTATCGAGCTGAGCAGAATATGCCGAGGAGCTCCAGACACCCCGGAGCAGACTCAAAACAGGGATGTACATGATCATTCGCACCATCGGTTCGGAGGCGCAAGCCGCTGAGCTAGGTATTGACCAAGAAATCAAAGCCCTTCACTTCACTATCCAACAGTCAGCATTGCTTCATAGGTTCACTGAAGATCTGGCCGCCATGGGCGGACCTCAGTCAGCGGGAGCCAAATCCAAGGCATCTCTGGCTGCCTCTGAGTTGAAGCGCTTATTTTCGCAGCCCCAGCGTGAGCTGCTAAATACCTATTCCGATGGCTTGCTGTCCGTCCTTATCTTCGAAGGGCTGCAAAAGATCAGCAACTCCGAACCTCCAGTAGAACTGCCAGATCTGCCCTCCCTGGAAAATCATTACGACGTTCTCTGCGTGGCCGCACGCAATCAGATCCTGCTAAAACTCGTAGATAACGAGTCCTTTGCCTACGACATGGACAACGAAGGAAGACTGGTTCGCCTGGTGGCCAACTTCAAGGGGGGCGGAGCCAACGAAATAATAGGCGAACCGGAAATCAAAGAACTTAGCTCCCACTCCGGCCTTGCTCTTGGTCCGCATACCGAGGCACCTTACTGGTGTGCTGTGAACGCCAAACACGGACGCTCCCCCTCTCCTTCGTCTCTCATACTATCGGCCCTCTGGAATCCGTCCCTTGAACCCACAAGGGTAATACCCCTGACACCTATATTCGAAAGTATCGGCTTCAACAACTGCCTGGCACTGACCTCAGGCAATTTCCAATTCACTCGCAGCGACTCCTTTTCCAAAGGCAAAGGGGAGGATGGGAGCAATGTTTCGATTCTAGAGTTCGACGACCGGACGGGATTCGCAGCACGGTTTAACTCATATCGTTTTTCCGTAAATGACAACGCCTCTAGCGTTGTAAAGACCGCCTACGCCGCTCTTCGTCGAGGTATCGAGAAGGCGACGCCCTCCGAGCATGTGCTGACACAAGAGTCGGCGATGGTAATAAACAACACTCGAGCGCTGCACTGCCGTGACGTCATCAAAGACAACAGACGGGTTTTGATTAGAATTTTCGGTATCTCAAAGTTTTCGTCCCCGATCGTCATCTCGGATGACCCGCTATTGCTCCAGGGCTAGGTTTCAACAACAGCGCTAGTGAGCAACGGTCCACCTGGCTGCTCATCCATATCAAATACAGAGGAAAAGGAATGTCCTGGGACATCATCGGCATGTTGGCACTCGTCGCGTTTTGCGCCGGTTTTTTTGATGCGATTGCCGGGGGAGGCGGTCTGATCACCCTGCCGGCGCTGCTTCTGGCAGGCATGGACCCGATCAGTGCGATTGCCACTAACAAGTTTCAGGCAGCCTCAGCGACTGTCTCGGCAACGGTCACGTTTGCCCGCAAAGGAATGATCGAATGGCGCGAAGGCCGCTTCCTGGCAATCTGCGGGTTTGTCGGGGGCGCCAGCGGTGCATTGCTGGTCAGCTCAATCGACAAACGCTACCTCGAAGTTTGCGTGCCAATCATGCTGATCCTTGTCGCCATTTATTTCGCGCTCTCTCCGAAGCTCGCCAATGAAGATCGTCGCAAGCGAATCGGCATCATGCTTTTTTCGTTCACCGTGGCACCAATCCTGGGTTTTTACGACGGGATTTTCGGGCCTGGTGTAGGTTCGTTCTTTATCGTTGGCCTGGTACTTCTCTGCGGCCTTGGCATGATGCGAGCCATGAGCTTCACCAAACTGGCCAACGCCTCATGCAACCTCGGCTCACTGGCTGTCTTCATCACTAAAGGCGTGATTGTCTGGCCACTCGCAATTGCGATGGCACTGGCGGCGTTTCTGGGCGCTCAGTTGGGTGCTCGTGCTGCCATTCGGGTTGGGCCACGGCTGATCAAGCCGATGTTGATCGTGATCTGCTGCGCCCTGGCCATCAAGCTGCTGAGTGTAGAAACCAACCCCCTGCGCGTAGAGGTTATTCAGGTCCTATCTGCATATTGAGGGGACGGAGAGGAACAACGGCAGATCGTAGCTCTTTTTCCAGACGACGCTTTTCGATCGATCGGGAACTGAGGTACTTTGCCCGCCCCTTACGGAAGAGGGTCATCCCCGCGATGAACCAGAAACGAACCCGCGTGCCCCTGCCGCATCCAACGCCGCCACCGGAAAGCCTGGTGTCCAGAAGTCTGGCGATCATGATCAGCCTGTTTTTGATCGGTACCGGCGCGTTGCTGGGCTACTCCTCCATCGACGGCCTGATTCACGAAACGATCACCACCGCCACTCGCGGTGGGCCGGCCAAGGTCTACACCCTCGCCGGGCAGCCGGGTGGGTACTGGTTTCATATCGTTTTCCAAGGACTCTTCGGCGGATTGCTGCTGGTCGCAGGCCTGGCGTGGCATCGACTGACACGCATCGATAAACCTGCGACCAAGGCCAAGCGCAAACCCCGGTCGCGCTAGCGGTTGCCGTCAGGCGTACGAAATGGACTACAGACCTTTGCACGTCAACGTCCCTTTCCTCGGCAACGTCCTGCAATATCCATCGCCTCTTCCTGCGGATTTCACCGTCTCTCCCGACATATTCAAACGGCGACTTTGGGCATGCTTCTGCGTCTGTTCACAATGAAGCGGAAGACCCAATGAGCCAGCTAAAACCTGCAGACATGCAAGACCCGAAACTTGACTCCTTGCTGGGAGAGCTGGGCGAGTTGATTCGTCAGGCGCGGCAAAAAGTGCTGCGCGCGGTTGATACGATTCAAGTGCAGACCTGCTGGCAGATCGGCAGACATACCGTCGAGTTTGAACAGCAAGGTGCCCAGCGTGCGGGCTATGGAAAGCAGTTGCTTGCCTTGCTGGCGAAGGATCTGACCGCGCAGTTTGGGAAAGGGTTTGATGCCTCAAACCTGCGCTATATGCGCCTCTTTTATCAGGCGTTTCCAATTCGTGACGCACTGCGTCACGAATTGAGCTGGACTCACTATCGCCGGCTTCTAGGAGTGAACAACGAAAAAGCACGCCACTGGTACATGGACGAATGCGCCAACCTGAACTGGTCAAGCCGCGCCTTGGACCGCCAGATCCTGACGCTCTATTACGAACGACTCCTCATGAGTCGAGACAAAGCCGAAGTGATCGAAGAAGCCACCACCAACATCGAAGCCATGAAATGCAATCCGCGCGAACTCATCCGCGATCCCGTCATGCTTGAATTCCTCGGCCTGCCGTCAGCCGGCAAGGTTCGGGAAAGCAGTCTCGAACAAGCCCTCATCGACCACCTGCAGAGCTTCCTTCTCGAACTGGGCAAAGGCTTTTCCTTCGTTGCTCGCCAGCAACGCATCAGCACCGACGGCGTCGATCTTTACATCGATCTGGTGTTCTACAACTACCTGCTCAAATGCTTTGTGATCATCGACCTTAAACCCGGCAAGCTCAGCGCCGGCGATGTCGGCCAGATGGACATGTATGTGCGCATGTACGACGAACTCAAGCGCAGCGAGGGGGACAAGCCGACTGTCGGGATCCTTCTGTCTGCCGAGAGCAACGATTCGGTGGCGCGCTACTCAATGCTCAAAGGCAATGAGCAACTGTTTGCCAGCAGTTACAAGACGATCCTGCCGAGTGAAGAGGAGCTGCGCACAGAACTCAATCGCGAACAGGCCTTGATCGAAGAGCGCATGCTCACTCAATCCACTGATTAAAAACTGCGGATTGTTACCGGGCGGTGCGCAGACTATCGTTGGCAGCTTACCCGCCCAGGTCGATTGTCATGAGCTGTCAGGACATGCCCGCAATGCAGGACACGCAGTCAAAGTCCCCGACGTTGGCTGCGACGCAAGGTGAGCCTTTCAAGGAAGCGGCTGCCGACGGCCATGGGCTTGGCGGCTTTACCTGGCGCCACACAGGACTCGATGCTCAGCGCCCGGTGGTCATCATCAACGCCGCCACCTCCGTGCGCTGCCGCCACTACTCGCGCTTCGCCGCCTATCTGTTCGCCAATGGCTTCGACGTCATTACCTACGACTACCGTGGCATCGGAGAATCGCGACAGGCTTCGATCAAAGGCTTGAACGCTTCATGGAGCGATTGGGGCGCCCTGGATTTCGAAGCGATGCTCAAACGTGCGCAACGCGAGTTTCCCGGTCAGCCAATTGATGTGGTCGGCCACAGTTTTGGGGGTTGCGCGGCAGGTTTGGCCGAGTCGGGGCGAGCTATCCGACGGTTGGTCACCGTCGGCGCACAGTTCGCCTACTGGCGCGATTACGCTCCCGAGCACCGCTGGCGCATGTTTGGCAAATGGCACGTTGTGATGCCGCTGCTGACGCTGCTCTGCGGCTTCTTTCCTGGCAAACGCCTCGGCTGGCTGGAAGACACGCCAACGGGCGTTGTGCGCGACTGGAGCACGCCTGCCCCGCGTTTTGAACAGCGCCCCAGTGGTCGAGTACTGTTGAAAAAAAACGGCACCCTCCCCTTCGCCAATGTGAGCGCAGAAACCCTGGCCATCAGCATCAGCGACGATCCCTACGGCACCGTCCCGGCCATCGAACGCTTGCTCGGCTACCTCAGCAACGCTACAAAAACCCACTTGCGCATCGAACCGCAGGACATCAACGAACAACAAGTCGGACATTTCGCCTTTTTTCGTAGCGCATACCAAGCCACACTATGGCCCATCGCTCTGACCTGGCTGCAGACCGGCGCACTGGCCCTCGACACACCCGGACGGCCAGTCCCGCGCAGTTAAGCCCTTTTCCACGCACGACGGAACACACCATGGCCTCCGCCAACAAGCAGCAAAAACGCGCCGCCCGGGCCAAGACCAAGGCCAAGCAGAACCGCACCAAACGCGCCGAAGCGCCGGTCGAGCTGGACCCGAACGACGACCGCATCGATTTCGAATCGGTGGACCTGACCGAACTGTTCAAGAAAATGATCGACGCCGAAAAGATCAGCCAACAGGCCATGTGCACGGCGTTCCTTGAAGACCCGCTGCTGGAACTGGTCTATGAGCAGGAAGGTGAAGAAGGCGCGATGGATTTCATACTCGCCGCGCTGATCGAGTATCGCCAATGGTCGCAGGAAACCGACGAGGCTGGCGCGCTGGCGTGGATCGAATCCCCGGCCTTCCAGGCTGACTATGTAGCGGCATCCGACGCGATCGCCGCACAAACCCAACAGAAGAACTGAGCTCCCATGGCATCCCTGAACAAGCAACAGAAACGCGCCAAACGCGCCAAGGCCAAAGCCAAGCAGATCCGTATGGTCGGGCGCAAACCGCTGGATCAGGATGAAGACCTCGGCCACCTCGCTGAGCCGATCCCGGAATACACCCTGGCGATGTTCAGCAAAATGCGCGACGCCGAAGCCGTCAGCCGCAACGAAATGCTGCTGACCCTGCTGCGCGAGCTGGCCTTCATCATCGTCGATCATCCTGAACTGCTCGATATGGAAAACGCCGACAACGAAGGCATGGCCGCTACTCACCTGGCCGCCGACATGCTCATCGACTACCGCGTGTGGGCCGACGGAATGACCATCGAACAAGCCCAGGCGTGGCTGAGCGAGCCGCAGTTCATTACGGATTTCGGGGTGGCGCTGGATGCTTATGGGAAGTCGGTAGAGACCCAGGAAGACAAGAGCGAATAAGCCCTTCTCAGAAACAAAAAACGGCCGCTAGTCATCCCTGACAGCGGCCGTTTTGCATTACAAGTTACGACTCAGTTCAACACCACCGCACCACGCTTCTCCAGCTTGCGCCGGCGCGATACCAGCAACCCAGCAGCCACCACCATCAGGCTCAGCAGGCCGGTGGCGAGGATTTCCACGCGGTGGGCTTCCTGGAACAGCATGATGGTCAGCGCGGCGACGATGAAGATGATCACCGCGTAGGTCAGGCCCGGGAACAGCCACATGCTGAATTCGATTTTCTCGCCACGCGCCACGCTTTGTTTACGCATGCGCAATTGCGAGAAGGCAATGACCAGATAGACCAACAGCGCGATGGCGCCGGAGCTGGCCAGGAGGAATTCGAACACCGCGGCCGGAGCCACGTAGTTGGCGAAGGTGCAGAGGAAGGCTGCGCCGGTCGACAACATCACCGCCCAGTAAGGCGTGCCGCTTTTGTTGGTGCGGGTCGACATGGCCGGGGCATCGCCGCGTTTGCCGAGGGAGAACAGCATGCGCGACGAAGTGTACAGCGCCGAGTTCAGGCAACTGGTCACCGCGACCAGCACGACAATGTCGACGATCATCTTGGCATTGGGAATGCCCATGCGCTCCAGCACGGTCTGGTAGGAACCGAGGTTGGCCAGGGTAGGATCGTTCCACGGCACCAGCGCCACGACGATGAAGATCGACACCAGATAAAACAGGCCGATCCGCCAGATCACCGAGTTGGTGGCCTTGGAAATCTGCTTGCCCGGGTCTTTCGATTCCGCCGCCGCGATGGTGACGATTTCGGTACCCATGAACGAAAACATGGTAGTCAGGATTGCGCCCAGCACGGCGCCCATGCCGTTGGGCAGGAAGCCGCCGCTGTCGAACAAGTGCGAGACACCGCTGACCTGACTGGTCGGCAGAAAGCCGAAAATCGCCGCAAGGCCCAGGCCGATAAAGCCGATGATCGCCAGCACCTTGATCAGGGCGAACCAGAACTCGAACTCGCCGTAGTTCTTCACGCTGAACAGGTTGGTCACCGTCAGCAGCATGGTGATGACCAGCGCGAAGGCCCAGATATCCACACCGGGGAACCAGGCATGCAGGATGGTCGCGGCGGCGTTGGCTTCCAGCGGAATCACCAGCACCCAGAACCACCAGTACAACCAGCCGATGGTGAAACCGGCCCAGTGACCGATCGCGCGATCGGCATACGTCGAAAACGAGCCGGTGTCCGGCGAAGCCACGGCCATCTCGCCGAGCATGCGCATCACCAGCACCACCAGGGTACCGGCAGCGGCGTAGGCCAGCAGCACGGCCGGGCCGGCGGCAGCAATGGCGTGGCCGGAGCCGACAAACAGACCGGCACCGATCACACCGGCGATCGACAACATGGTCACATGACGCGGTTTGAGCCCCTGTTCGAGGCCAGTGGAGCTTGGGGTACTGCTCATAGAGACTACCTTTGCAAGGAAAGCGAGTGCATCCGGCACGTCTGAAAATTCTTTCTCGTAAAAAGAATCCAACGACCTGTTCCTTATTCTGCACGCAATATTTGCGCCAAAATGTTTCAAGTCCTTGAAGGCCGCGGGCTCTGGCATCCGATGCAAGTCATTGAGTTTACTGGCTATTCGCCAGAACGTTACCCTGCGACTCACTTTGAAGACGAATCCGCGCACCAGAAACACACAGAAAAAGTGTGCGACGCACAGAAAAAGGGCGAATAAGGAACGTTCGGCCGGATAGCGCTTCCAACACCCCGCCAAAGCTGGCAACATCGCGCCTTTTTTTACGCGACACCTACGGGTCTGCATGATCAAACACCCGTTCGGTTGTTGATGGGGCGACAGTCTGCTGCGCCGATGCGACAACCCGCCACAGGCCACCCGATTACCGCTAGTAGCGCTGTTGGCTGCCATTGAAACGCTATGCTAGCTTGGCCGCCTCGCCTGGAAGGCCCGCCAACAGCAGGAGCGCAACATATATGAGGAACGCACATGGCTGAGGCCACGCCCGCGCTGGAAATCCGCAACTTGCACAAACGCTACGGACAGCTTGAGGTGCTCAAAGGCATCTCGCTGACCGCCCGCGACGGCGACGTGATCTCGATCCTCGGCTCTTCCGGTTCCGGCAAGTCCACGTTCCTGCGTTGCATCAACCTGTTGGAAAACCCGCATCAGGGCCAGATCCTGGTGGCCGGTGAAGAACTCAAGCTCAAAGCCGCCAAGAACGGCGAACTGATTGCCGCCGACGGCAAGCAGATCAATCGCCTGCGCTCGGAGATTGGTTTTGTATTTCAAAACTTTAATCTGTGGCCGCACATGAGCGTGCTCGACAATGTCATCGAAGCCCCGCGCCGGGTGCTCGGCCAGAGCAAGGCCGAGGCCATCGAAGTCGCCGAAGCCCTGCTGGCCAAGGTCGGTATCGCCGACAAGCGCCACGCCTACCCGGCGCAACTGTCCGGCGGCCAGCAACAACGCGCAGCGATCGCCCGCACACTGGCGATGCAGCCGAAAGTCATTCTGTTCGACGAGCCCACCTCCGCCCTTGACCCGGAAATGGTTCAGGAAGTACTTAGTGTCATCCGCGCATTGGCCGAAGAAGGCCGCACCATGCTGCTCGTGACCCACGAAATGGGCTTCGCCCGTCAGGTCTCCAGCGAAGTGGTGTTCCTTCACCAGGGCCTTATAGAAGAGCAAGGATCGCCACAGCAGGTGTTCGACAACCCGCTTTCGGCGCGCTGCAAACAATTCATGTCCAGCAACCGCTAACGGAGCAACATGCATGCAGAATTTCAAGAAGGTTTTCCTGGCCGCCGCAGTCACCCTCGCGTTCAGCGCCGGTGCCATGGCTGAAACCCTGAAAATGGGCATCGAAGCGGCCTACCCGCCGTTCAACAACAAAGATGCCAGCGGACAGGTTGTCGGCTTCGACAAGGAAATCGGCGACGCCCTGTGCGCGAAGATGAAAGCCGAATGCTCCGTCGTCACCTCTGACTGGGACGGCATCATTCCGGCCCTGAACGCGAAGAAGTTCGACTTCCTGATCTCCTCGCTGTCGATCACCGAAGAGCGCAAAGCCGCGGTGGATTTCACTGACCCGTACTACTCGAACAAGCTGCAGTTCATCGCGCCGAAAAATGTCGATTTCAAAACCGACAAGGACTCGCTCAAGGGCAAGACCATCGGCACCCAGCGCGCGACGCTGGCCGGCACCTGGCTGGAAGACACCTACGGTGATGACATCAAGGTCAGCCTCTACGATACCCAGGAAAACGCCTACCTCGACCTGACCTCCGGTCGTGTCGACGCGATCCTCGCCGACAAATACGCCAACTACGACTGGCTGAAAACCGACGCTGGCAAGAACTATGAGTTCAAGGGCGACCCGGTGGTGGAAAGCGACAAGATCGGCATCGCCGTGCGCAAGGGTGACAACGAACTGCGCAACAAGCTGAACGCTGCACTGAAGGAAATCGTCGCTGACGGTACCTACAAGAAAATCAACGACAAGTACTTCCCGTTCAGCATCTATTGATCTGACCTGTGGGACTGGCGCCGTGAACAAGCGGCGCCGGCTCCCGACTTTGCCTGCCGCAATTTGAACAGAAACCCATGATTATCGACCTCTACGGATTCGGCCCGGCGCTCGCCGCTGGCGCGCTGATGACCGTCCAACTGGCGCTCACCGCCCTGTGCCTGGGCCTGGTGCTCGGCCTGCTCGGCGCTCTGGCCAAGACTTCCCCGTACAAGCCGCTGCAATGGCTTGGCGGCACCTATTCGACGCTGGTGCGCGGCGTCCCGGAATTGCTCTGGGTGCTGTTGATCTACTTCGGTACGGTCAACCTGATGCGCACCCTCGGTGAGTACTTCGGCAACCCCGATTTGCAACTCAACGCCTTCGCCGCCGGTGTGATCGCACTGGGCCTGTGCTTCGGCGCCTACGCCACGGAAGTGTTCCGTGGCGCCCTGCTTGCCATTCCCAAGGGTCACCGTGAGGCCGGCCAGGCCCTGGGCCTGTCGAAGTGGCGGATCTTCACCCGGTTGATCATGCCGCAGATGTGGCGCATCGCCCTGCCCGGCCTGGGCAATCTGTTCATGATCCTGATGAAAGACACCGCGCTGGTATCGGTCATCGGTCTGGAAGAAATCATGCGTCACGCGCAGATCGGCGTGACCGTGTCGAAACAGCCATTCACCTTCTATATGGTCGCGGCGGTCATGTACCTCGCCCTGACGGTACTGGCGATGACCGGCATGCATTTCCTGGAAAAACGCGCCGCCCGCGGCTTTGCGAGGAGCGCGCAATGAATTGGGAAGTCATCATCAAGTGGCTGCCGAAACTGGCGCAGGGCGCGACCCTGACCCTCGAACTGGTTGCCATCGCAGTGATTGCCGGCCTGCTGCTGGCGATTCCGCTGGGCATCGCCCGATCTTCGAAGCTGTGGTACGTGCGCTCGCTGCCTTACGCCTACATCTTCTTTTTCCGGGGCACGCCGTTGCTGGTGCAGCTGTTCCTGGTCTATTACGGCCTGGCGCAGTTCGACGCCGTGCGTGAAAGCTCGCTGTGGCCGTACCTGCGCGATCCATTCTGGTGTGCCACGGTGACCATGACCTTGCACACAGCGGCGTACATCGCCGAGATTCTGCGCGGAGCGATACAGGCGATTCCACCGGGCGAGATCGAAGCGGCGCGAGCGTTGGGCATGTCCAGGCCGAAAGCGATGTTCTACATCATCCTCCCGCGTGCTGCGCGGATCGGCCTGCCGGCGTACAGCAATGAAGTGATTCTGATGCTCAAGGCCAGCGCCCTGGCGAGCACCGTGACCCTGCTGGAATTGACCGGCATGGCCCGCACGATCATCGCCCGCACCTATTTGCCAGTGGAGATTTTCTTCGCCGCCGGCGTGTTCTATCTGGTCATGGCTTACGTGCTGGTACGCGGCTTCAAGCTGCTGGAGCGCTGGCTGCGCGTCGATGCCTGCCAGGGCCGCTGAAACTTCCTGCATGCTGACGGGCGATGACTTGCTCGCCCGCTTCATCGCGCTGGATGCTTTTCTGATTGAGCATCAGGCGCTGTGGAAACCTCGACCGTTTACGCATCTTTCCCTTGCTTGGGAAACAAGTCACCCGGAACTGTCTTCCTGGCTGCGCGGGCGATCGCTGGAAGATGCAGAGCGGACGCATAACCATCCTGCTGATCTGACCGATGCGCCCGAGCCATTTGCCTCACTGGCGAAATTGTCGGCCCAGCTGAGTGCAGCCGGCGAATTGCCAAGGCACGCGCTTGAGGTTGCCGGGCATCGCTTGAATGTCGATGTGCCTGGGCGCAAGTGGCAGCAGATCGAGGCGTTTGCCAGTTGTCTGTCTTTCGCCTCGCAGCCGACGCATTGGCTGGACTGGTGTTCCGGCAAAGGGCATCTGGGTCGACGATTGTTGAATGAAGGGCAGCAACTGACTTGTGTCGAATATGATCCTTTGTTGGTTGCAAGCGGTCAGGCGCTGAGTCAGCGTCATGACTTGCATGCGCTGCATGTGGAGCAGGACGTACTCGCGGCGGACGCCGCTGCCGTGGTGAGCGCCAGTCACACACCCATCGCCCTGCACGCCTGCGGCGATCTGCACGTACGCCTCATGCGATTGGCGAGTGCCGCCGGATGTCAGCAGATGGCGATCGCGCCATGTTGCTACAACCGGATCAATCGCAGCGAGTATCAGCCACTGTCTTCTGAGGGTTTGCGATCAGCCCTACGGCTATCACTCGAAGATCTGGCTCTGCCGATGAGCGAAACCGTCACCGCCGGTGCGAGGGTCAAACGCCAGCGCGATACCTCGATGGCCCGACGCTTGGCTTTCGATTGTCTGCAACGGCAGTTGCGCGGTACTGACGAGTATTTGCCAACCCCATCTCTGCCGAGCGCCTGGCTGGATAAATCCTTCCCTGACTACTGTCGCGATCTGGCCGCGCTGAAAGAGTTATCCACAGTTGGACCGACGGATTGGGAAAAACTGGAAGCTACCGGTTGGCAGCGACTGGCCGAAGTACGCAACCTGGAATTGCTCCGCGGGTTGTTCCGACGGCCACTGGAGCTTTGGTTGAATCTGGATCGGGCACTGTTCCTCGTCGAACAGGGCTACGCCGTACGCCTTGGCACTTTTTGCTCAGCCCCCCTTACGCCGCGGAATTTGCTGATGTTGGCCGAACGCAAATAAAACGCGACCACCCTGTGGATAACTCTGTTGATGAATCCATAGTGGATCCAATATTTACGCCTGTTTCAAGCCATTAACAGCGCTGTTCATTTTTTGTTCACATTAATAAAAAACCGTTAAAACAGGAATTTGCGAACAAAATGAGAACGCTTCCAGAAAATCCCGCCTGACCCGATTCCATGCCAGCCGAATGTGCATAAGCCGCCAATCAAAACGACATAACCGCCTGATTGCACCCGCTCGCAGCGAATAATTGCGGCATCTCGCCCGCCTTGCTATACAAGGCCACAACGTGCCACCCGCACGCGTCCCAACAAGAACAAAACAAACCCGACAGGATGCGACCGTGACGTTTATTTCTTATGCGCAGAATTTTGAAGACGTCCGCTTGTGGCGTGCCCTCAAGCAAGTCGAAGACGGCTTCTATATCGATGTAGGAGCCAATGACCCGAATCACGATTCGGTTACCAAAGCCTTCTATGACCACGGCTGGAACGGCGTGAACGTCGAACCGATACAGAACTACTACGACGCCCTCTGTCAGCAACGTCCGCACGACACTACTGTGCAATGCATCGCCAGCGATCGGCCCGGCGAAATGACCTTCTACGCCATCCCCGATACCGGCCTGTCCACGGCCGACCCGGCGATCGCCAAACAGCACAAAGATCAAGGCATGGAGGTGCGCAGCCTCACAGTAGACTCGCGCACACTGACGTCTATCTGCGAACAATATGCCGCTGATCGATCGATCCATTTCTTGAAAATCGACGTCGAAGGCCACGAAGAAAGCGTTCTGCGCGGCATGGACTTCACTCGCTTCCGTCCCTGGATCATAGTCATCGAGACCCCCTGGGAGCGCGACCATACGTGGGAACCGCTGGTCACCGACGCCGGTTATCAGGCGATCCTGTTCGACGGTCTCAACACCTGGTTTCTCGCCGACGAACACCTGAACCTCAAACCTGCTTTCGATATCCCACCGTGCAATCTCGACAACTTCCAGTTGTGCAAAGGCCACGCCTTCGCTCACCCGCTCAGCCCCAGCGAACTCGACACCGCCCAACAACTGGCCAATGCCCTGCACCGCGCGGAGCAGGCCGAAGCGCAACTATCGGCCCTGCAGAACAGCCGCACCGTGAAGGCCGTGCAAACCCTGCGCAATGTGCTGCGCAGGGCTTGATTAGAGCGGATGCAAAAATAGTCTGAATTCAGGGGTTTACAGGATCTTCCCAATCGCTATAATCGTCGCCCACACGCCGGTATAGCTCAGTTGGTAGAGCAACTGACTTGTAATCAGTAGGTCCCGGGTTCGACTCCTGGTGCCGGCACCATACAAAACGAAGCCCCTGCAGAAATGCAGGGGCTTTGTTGTTTCTGCTTTGTTTATATTCCTGGCACTTTCCCCCAGTGAAAGTAGCTTCTCCCTCGCACTTCGCGCGATTGGCCACACTTCCTCTTACACACTTCGAAAGCGAGGACTTTGAACCGACGGTCCACGTTTCCATCTTTATGCTAATTATGAAATAGCAATAATTATGGTGTGCGCATAAAAAGGTGTAATCACATGAGCAGCATTTTTCAGCGCCCAGAACTGGCTGAGTCAATGGCTAACCAGCTTCTCAATCCAGGTGTGCTAGACGAAGGTTTGCGCTCAGGCTTGTTTCTATCTGGTCTGCGCCGCACAGGCAAAACGACGTTTCTGAGGAATGATCTCATCCCGGCCCTGGAAGAAGCAGGCGCTTTGGTCATCTACGTCGATTTATGGAGCGACACTCTGGCTAACCCGGCAACGCTCGAGCACAACGCCATCCGGAAAACCCTGAAAGATCTGCAAACACCTGGCTCCTCCGCCTTGGAAACCTTCAAGCGAGTCAGCAATGCTGAAATCGGCGCCGCTGGATTCAAGTTCGGCTTCAAACTCGACAGCATTGGCAACGTCGACGGCCCAACAATGGCGCAAGCACTCGCCGAAGTCGTAGATCAAGCCAAGACTGATCTGGTGTTGATCATTGACGAGGTGCAGCATGCCATTTCCTCAGACGACGCTAATCAGCTGCTCCTGGCACTCAAAGCCGCCCGCGATGCAATTAACCCTCGTCCGAAAACGCCGGGATACTTTCTTTTTATCGGCACAGGTTCGCACAGAGCGCAAGTCAGCGAACTGACCGCCAAACGCAACCACGCCTTTTCCGGCGCCACGTCAGCAGCCTATCCATTGCTGAAAGGCGATTACGTTGAATTTTTGCTCAACAGACTCGCAATGACCGTGAAGCAGGACAAATTACCGTCCCTCGAAGCTGCAATCGAAGCGTTCGACACTTTGGGCAATCGGCCTGAAGAAATGCTGAAGGCCCTACGCCAACTCTTACAGCAAGAGGGCGAGCCAGATGTTTTTCTCCCGGTAATCGCCAGCACACTACGTTCGGCGGCGGCGAGCATCGAGCTGGAAAAAGTCGAGCAACTGGGTAGGTTGGCTCAAGCCGTTTTCAACAAGATCGCATCTACAGAAGGCGATGCTCGCGGAATTTTTTCCACAGACGTAGCGGCTGAATATTCAAAGTCCGTGGGGCGAGAGGTGCGGGTCGAAGAGATTCAGCCGGTAGTGATTGCGCTGGTTGCCGAGAACATCATCATGCGACGCGGGCATGGCATTTATGCGATCACCGATCAGTTCGTGCAAGAGATCTGGCTGGAGGAGCGGGCTTTGATCGAGGGAAGTTAGGCTCAAGCAGTATTGAAGCAGTATTGGGGACAGACCCCTTCGAGGGCTTTTTGGGTTCAGACCTGACTGATCTCGAACACAAACGAAATCTTCTGCTGACTCGCACTCCACACATAGCGCAAATGTTTGCCCTGCTTCGGAATCGAAACCGCCGGGGGCCGAAACGCCGCAACGCATTCATGCCCCGCCAATCGCACGCTGTTATAGAGCAAGCCCCAAGATTCAGCATCGCGCAATTGCCGCGCAAATACCTGCGACGGCCCGTAGGCGTCCGGATCAGGCTGATGCAAGTGTTCGAAGCCATGGCGGACGTCATGCAGCGGCTTGATCACTCGGTTGACGTAAGTGCGCATGGTCAATTCGAGGTCGGCTTCCTGGGTTGCGGCGAGGAAGCGTTCCTGGTGGAAACAGGTTTCGGCGATGGCTGCGGCCTGGCTGCTGGCAGCGTAATAGACGCCGAAGGTGCCATCGCTGAAACGGCTGCGTTTGCCGACATGGGTAAACGCGGCCATTACTGGACTGGAACCGGGGCCGGACAGGCGATCTTCGGGGCGCACGCGGGCGAGCACGCCGGCCTGCTCGATCAGACGATCATTGGTTAGCGCTTCGATGGCGTAGGCGACTTCGAGGTCTTCTGGATCGAGCACATCTTCGAACAGCGCAATCGGCGGGAAGCTGCTGTTGACGATGCGATACGCGCGCGGCCATGGCACCTCGACCAGCGTCGGCGTTTTCAACCGCGCACTCCATCGAGGTAGCGGCGCACATCGGCGATGTCGACCACCCTGCCCGCCAGCATGTAATCCAGTGCGGTTTTGCCGTTGAACGGTGCCGCGGTGTTCGGGCTGCTGACCCAAGCGTAAGCGCGCTCGCGGCTGTTGCTGAAGATGATGCTCAACGCCTTGTGAATGCCCATCAGGTAGGAGATCCGCTCAAGGGTGTCGTTAGGCAGACGTATGTTCGGCAAATGTTTGTATTTATAGAACGTGGTGTTGCCGACGCCGCCCAGCAATGTGCGTTGCTGCTCTGCGCTGCAGCCCCAACGCTCCATAAGGTTGAAGAAGAACTTCAGCGCGACGCGACCGGCTTCGGGGGCGTCGAGTTGTTCGCGTGGGATGAGGGCTGGAGATGAGGTAGGCATAGACGCCTCCTGATTTTGTCTTAGCTCAAGACTAGTACAAAACTGTAATTTTTTAGAGTTTTGATACACAAACGAACAATCGCAACAAACAGCCGCACAGAAGCCGGAGTTAAGCCGGCTTATGTATCCAGATATTCTGCGGGTAATTGCTGCCCCAAGAACAACATCGCCATCACATTCCGGACGTCGTTCATGTCTCGCCTTCCGGCACGGTTATAACGATCCCAAGACTTCTTGAATTCAGAAGTCTGTGCACACTGTTTAGGCCGATCAGCGCGTTTTTGCGTTTTCTCCGGTTTCGCCATCAACAGTCCTCAGCATGTCGTCTATGGAGTCGAAACGCTCACGGATTTCTCGTGCTTCCATCATTGCGCGCGCCGTTTTTTCTGATGGAACTCGCACCTCGAAGGGAAGCCCCTGAGTGGCAACAACCTGTCGCAGAAAAAGTCGCATGGCGTCGCTGATGCTCAGCCCGCAAGCGTTTAAGACTTCAGTGGCACGCGTTTTCAAATCCTCATCAATGCGGCAACGCACATCGGTAGTTTTCAGTAGTGCAGCCATTACGATTACCTCGTTGTGATTTTGTAGCTACATCAGCGCTACCTCTACATTGTGGTCGGAGGGATCTTCGTCGGTCAACGCGAAGTTGATAGGTGGTTGTTAACCGCCATGTTCGAATGCCAGGCATCCATTTCAACTGCTTTGACAGGTAAGCGCTATCAGCTAAATCGCTACTCTGCCTGAGATCGTTCTGCGCATGACGCTGGCAAAAACCTCGGAGGATGTAAGCCGTTTCTCATCGGAAAAACCGCCCCCACGCACCAAAACCCAGCACTTTTTTTGACCTCCATCACCCCCACGCCACCAAAAACCCCGATCCTCTGTCAGCCTCCAGCCATCGGCGGGGGAATCAATTCGCTACTAAATCCGCGACAACTATGCTCAGGTGCAGGAATATAGCCGGCATATGGCGCCGGTTCGGTCGTTTCGTAAACAACAATACCCAGCCCACTTCAGAGGGCATTACCCATGGATAGCAGAACCTTACGCAACCTCATGCGCATCGTGCAGACCGGCTCGTTGTCGGCTGCAGCCGAGCATTCGTGCCTGACTGTGCAGGCGTTGGCCGCGCAGTTGAACAAGGTCGAAGAGCAGTTCGGTTTCCGCTTGTTTCGCCGTTCAAACAAGGGGCTGACGCTGACGCCGCAAGGCACGGAGCTGACGCCCTACATCGACAAAGTGTTGATCGCCACGCGGCAGATGGAGGAAAAGGTCGAGGCGTTGAAGGTGCCGGGACAGCGGACGTTGAAGGTGGCGTTGAACAACACGCTGTCGCCTGACTTCAACCGGCGCATGATCGGACGTCTGATCGAGGTATTTCCCGATTATCAGATGGAATTCAGCTACGCCGAGTCGATGGAAAATCTCAGCAAGCTGAAGAACGAAGATTTCGACCTCGCCGTGCTGATCGGCCCGCAGCGTCCCGGCTTGCCGAGCATCGTGCTGCCGGATGTACAGGTGCAGGTGGTTGGTGCGCATTGCGGCCAGGAAAACGATCCTTTGACCTTGCTGGGCAACAAGTTCCAGGTGCGTCCTGCAGAAGACTGTCCGTATTCCCACAGCTTTTTGCGTTTTCTCGACGCCGGCCTGGGTAATCACGAGAACGGTCAGCGCATGGTCTATTCATGCAGCGAAACCTTGACGCTGTCGCTCATCACACAGATGGATGCGGTCGGTATGGTCTCGCGTGAAGCGGCGCAGAAGAACGGCCTGACGATCTTCCCCGGTTTCGAGGATTTTCTCGAAGTGCGCCTGGCGGTGAACAATCCGGAGTTGTCGCACCAGGCGTTGAACGATGTCGTCGATATGCCGCTACATGAACGAGCCGAGCGCAATGTACGCAGCCGTCCCCACCGCCACACTGAGAAAGAGGTTTTTGCTGAAATACGCACATAGCAACGTCGGAATCGCGGCATAGAATTCCGGGCGATCGAGCTGTATCTGCCGGTCCTTGATCAACAGGGGCGTGAGGCTGATCGCAGCGACGATCGCCACCGGCAAATATTCCAGCGCCCGCGCCACGAACGGCGGCCAGTGTTCGGTGTTGATCTGCAGCGGCAAGGCACGTGGCAGAAAGGTCACGGCCATCATCAATGCCACCACCAGAATCAGGAACGTTTGGTCAGGCATACACCCACTCCGCAGCCCACAAACGTGGCGATAAATACGTTGAAGGGCGAACTGCCGATCAGGCTCAGTGCCCCCATGCAGACCACGGCGGCAGCGGCGGCGATCAGTTTTTTGCGCGTGTTGCACAGCGAGACCAGCACGTAGAGCATCATCGCCGTGAGCGCGTAATCGAGCTGATATTTGATCAAGTGCGCCGCGTACTGCGCGCAGACTGCACCGAGCAAACCGCCGAGCACCCACGAGGTGTGGCAGAACAGGTTGAAACCGATCAGATAACGCACATTGACCGGCGCGCCAGTGCCGAGCTTGACGCTGTGGAAGGCGAAGGATTCGTCGGTCAGGCCACCGGCGTAAGCCCAACGTTCCATGCGGCTCAAGCCAAGGGCGCGCAGGGCCTTGGCCATGTACACCGACATCAGCATGTGCCGCGCATTGATCAGGAACGTGGTCAGTACGATGGTGGTCAGCGATGCGCCGCTGGAGATCAGCGCCAGCGCGGCGAATTGCGATGCGCCGGCATACACGAACAAGCACATTGCCACCGGCAGCCACATCGGCAAACCAGCGTTGACCGCCATCAGCCCGAAGACAAACGACACGGTGAAATACCCGGCGACTACCGGGCTGGCTTCGGCAAACGTGCGCGACGGCTGATGAGTCGCCATCAACGGTGCGCTGCCGGACCTTTCATTCATAGATCCCTCTCAAATGTCCGTTCGCCGTGAGGTTCGCAAAAACCCTGGGCGGTCCAGAATCGCTTGCCCGCGAGGTTAGCATCGTCGACGAACAGAAACATCCGCAGAACCCCGACCCGCTTCATGTCGGATGACGCGGCTTCGACCAGGCGCTGACCCACGCCCTGGCTGCGGTAGCGCGGGCTGACGGCCAGATGATTGATCGTGCCGCGGCTGCCGAGCATGCCGCCCAGCACCGCGCCGACGATCTCGCCGTCGACATCGAACGCCAGGTACGCCGTGGTGGTTTTCTGGATCAACACGCCGCGCAGGCATTTGGCGTCCTGCCATTCGCAGAACGACACTTCGTCGAACTGGCGGAAGAAGCGCTCCATGCGCTGCGCATCCTTGGCCGTAGCCCGGCGCAGGACCACTGGCGTCGAGCATTCGACGCCGTCGATTGGGGTGATCTGATTAGCGAACAATGTCGAAAGCGGTCCCGGGCCGCGAGAAGGAAATTGCCAGAATCTGCCGGTATGCCATGGCATGCGTGTGAGTGTTGCGCGCCGGGGTCACGTAGTGACGCATGTCGCGATCGAGGAAGTAGGTGGTGTCGAGAATTTCCTCGTAGGTGGTCGCCGCCAATTGATGCTTGTGGATGTCGTACAGACGACTCTCCGCACCCTCGACGTTATTGCGTCCCCAGAAGTGCACGCCGCTGAACGGATAGCCATCGCAGTGAATGCCTTCGGGAGTGATTTCCAGCTGTTTGCCGGGTTTGATCTCGATGCGAATCTGATGGATCTGGCATTGCCAGATTTCATCGTGCAACTCTTCCGGCAGAACGCTCTTGTACACTTCGAAATCGGTGTCGATCAGGCTGCGCATCACCGGTGAAGAGATCACTTCTTCGGAAAAGTCCTGAAAATGCCGTACCACGCCACCGACGTAAGCGTTATTCGCTTTCGATTGCACATAGGCGCGATGCTCGAGTTGTTTGAGTTCGCGGGTTTTCGGGTTGTATTCAAAGTCGCTGTAACGACGGTAGCGCATGCCGGCTTCGGCCTGACCGTAATAGCTGTCAGGCTCCATGTTTTCCCAACTCTTGGTCAGTCTGACGAAGTCGGCAAAATGACCGTAGAGATTGAAGTCACCACCCTGGACGTTGACAAATTTGTCGCGCCGTAGCGATTCGCCCACTTCTCTGTTCAAAACGATCATTACCAGATTCTCCGCTGCGTTGAACGCCCTAATCTATTAGGTGGAGAATTTGCGTCCATGAGAAAGAATTTCAGGCATTTGAAGTGTTGTTTGAAACGAAACCTGCAGCGCATTGAAAACAACTTTTACATGACAAAAACACTGGTTATTTCCGGTTTCGGCTGAAAAACCGTCGAAAAAAAACCCCGAACGAATCGGGGTTTTCTCATTTTTCTTACAGCATTTCGATCATCAGAAGATATTGATCGGATAGTCCACGAATACTCGCACTTCGTTACCGCTGACGTTGTACTCGCTGGATTTCTGCGAGACACGCAGAATCGAGCTGCGCAGCTTCACGCTCAGGTCTTTGGCCGGACCACTTTGCACGACATACTTGAACTGGTTGAAGATCTCGCGCTCGGTGCCGCCTTCGCTGGTGGAGGTGGTGATGTTGTCGCCACGCACGTAAGCGAAGTTGTAGCTCAGACCCGGAACGCCGAATGCACCGAAGTCCAGGCCGTAGCCCAGCTGCCAGCTGCGTTCATCTTCGGCGTTGAAGTCCGACCAGTAGGAGTTGGCCAGGTAGATGGTATTGCCACCGTCACCGACACGCCCCTGATCTTTCTGATAACCGCCGTAGGCGTAACCCAGGTTGCTGTCGCCGGTGGAACGCTGGTGCGCCACGGTGAACGAGTGCGGGCCGGTGGCGAAGGTCGCCGCCAGGCTCCAGATCTTGTTGTCGTCGCCGGTTACACCGTTTTCGCGGACATAGGAGTTGTCCAGTTTGGTGCGATAGCCGTTGAAGTCCAGGGTCAGCGACTGGTCCTTGTTGAACGGAATCACGTAGTTGGCGTTCACGTACTGTTTCTTCAAGACGTCTTCAACGTCCGACGCATAGAGCGCGCCTTTGAAGCGTTCGGTGAACTGATAGCTGCCGCCCAATACATTGATCGACTTCAGACCGCCGCTGTCACGGCCTTCATCGCTCTTGCGCGATTCAGCGGTAAAACGACCGGCATTCAACTCCAGACCTTTGATCTCACGGGAGGTGATCAAAGTACCGGTGTAGCTTTCCGGCAACAGACGCACGTTGTCGTAACTCAGCACCGGCAGGGCCGGCATCTGGTCGCCGTAGGTCAGCACGGTGTTGGAGAAGCGGAATTTGACCGCTGCGCCGCCCTTGGCGATGTCGTGGTTGGCGCGACCGTCATTTTCCTGCTTGAAGAAGTCGATGCCTTGCGCGCCGGTGCGTCCCTTGCCACCGTCCAGACGCAGTGCGTACAGACCAAAGGCGTCAACACCGACACCCAAGGTGCCTTGGGTGAAGCCGGACGAGAACGTCCCGATCGCCGCCTGGCCCCACTCGGCTTTGTCCGGGCGACCGTCTTTGTAATCACGATTGATGTAGGCGTTGCGCAACAGCACTTTGAGGCTGCTGTCTTCAACGAAACCCTTGGATTCGGCCTGGTCGTTAGCCATGGCCTGTGTAGCACTCAACATCCCCAGTGCGATCAGACTGATTCGCTTGTTCAACATTTTGTTTTCCTTATTACGGGTTGAAACGCGCTGTGTCGAACGGCTGAAACGGCGCTTTTGCACTCTTGTATTCACCCCGAAACAAAAAGACCCGCCGACGGATACGTCATGGCGGGCCTGCTCCTTATTTTGAGTCATGGCGGTTAGCCACAGGCGTTGGGCGGAATCGTAGCCGCGCCCTTAACAGTGTGTCAATTTCAAGAATCGTCTTTAAATAGGCGAAAAACGTCTAAGAAACGTAAATTCTTAGCTGGGCGATTGCAGGAAAACCAGATTAAGCAGGGAGTTTTGATTTGTGGGAGCGAGCCTGCTCGCGAAAAGCGATGAATCAGTCAACGAGTCATTGGCAGGGCGGACGCCTTCGCGAGCAGGCTCGCTCCCACCTTTGAATACCTGTAGATAAAATTCAGGCAAAAAAAAGCGCCGCCAATCCCGGCAGCGCTTTGATCAATCCCTGTTACTCCTGTCCTTCCATCACATCCCACAACGCTTCCAGTTCGGCCTCGCTGAACAGCCCAGCGGGGTAGCGCTCGATCATCATCCGGCGCGGATCAGGTTCTCTGATCTGACGCGTTCCATTGGACTTCAACCAGTGCGCGACAAGCTGGAGCGATTCGCCATTGACGGCCATGGGATGCACAGTCCGCTCGCTGACTACGTTCACTTCGGCGTTCATTTCAGCGCTCTCCCCCGTTCATGAGCGGCTAAGTTATCCAAGGTTTGTGACAGAACTGTTGAAGTTCCCCGCCCTCCCTAGTGCAACAGAAGCAATACAAGAGCTATGCCAAAGCGCGCCGAGCAGCGACCGGCGGATACAAACAAGCCCGCGGTCCTGACGGGCTGCGGGCTTGCTTTCATGTGTAGCGAGCTAATCATTGCCAGGCTGATTTGTTAACCAACTCAAGCTGTTACGACTCAACTCACTCTTTGTGCGGCGCCGGCTGTTGCTGGGTAAGGCAGTGAATATTGCCGCCACCCAGTAACAGTTCGCGGCCCGGCACCATCACCACTTCGTGCTGCGGGAACAGCTTCTGCAGGATTTCCTTGGCTGGCGCGTCCATCGGGTCATCGAAGCTCGGCGCGATGATGCCGCCGTTGACGATCAGGAAATTCACGTAGGAACCGGCCAGGCGCACGGACGGATTACGCTCCTGCGAGCCGTCCACCGGATCGACCCCGGCGCACTCTTCCTCGGTCGCATACAACGGCCCCGGAATCGGCATTTTGTGCACCGTGAACGGGCGGCCCTTGGCGTCGGTGCTGTCTTGCAGCACGCGCATTGCGGCCTGGCAACGTGGATAGTTCGGATCCTGCGGATCGTCGGTCCACGCCAGCAATACTTCACCCGGGCGCACGTAGCAGCAGAAGTTATCCACGTGGCCGTCGGTTTCGTCGTTGAACAGACCATCCGGCAGCCAGATGATCTTGTCCACGGACAGGTTGTCACTGAGCACCGCTTCGATTTCTTCGCGGCTCAGGTGCGGGTTGCGATTGCGGTTGAGCAGGCATTCTTCGGTGGTGATCAAAGTGCCTTCGCCGTCGACATGAATCGAACCGCCTTCGAGCACGAAACCTTCGGTGCGGTAGCGCGGGCTGCGCTCGATCTCGAGGATTTTGCCGCCGACCTGCGAGTCACGATTCCACGGCGCATACAGACCGCCATCGAAACCACCCCAGGCGTTGAAATCCCAGTTCACACCGCGCACTTCGCCACGGTTGTTGATGACGAAGGTCGGGCCGCTGTCGCGAACCCAGGCGTCGTCGCTGGACATTTCCACCACGCGGATATTCGGCACATCGAGACGCGCGCGGGCGTTTTCGTACTGGCCGGCGGAGACGGCAACGGTCACTGGCTCGAAACGGGCGATGGCTTTGGCTACCGCGACGTGCGCGGCCTGCGCCGGTTTGCCACCCAGACGCCAGTTGTCCGGGCGCTCGGGCCAGATCATCCAGGTCTGGGTTTGAGGCGCCCACTCGGCCGGCATGTAGAAGCCGTCGGCGCGTGGGGTACTTTTCAATGTGGTCATCAGGACTCCAGGGAACCGTCGAGGGTTTTCAACGCGCCGTACAGATTCGGCCGGCGGTCGCGGAATGAACCCCACGCGCTGCGAATATGCTCCAGCTCGTCGAGGTTGAACGTGTGCACAAGAATACCTTCTTCGGTTTTATTCAGCTCCTGCACTTTTTCACCGAACTGGTTGGCGATGAACGAAGAGCCATAGAAAGTGATGTCATAGCCGTCCTGTTCTTCGTTGCCGATGCGATTGCTGGCGATCAGCGGCATCAGGTTGGCGCCGGCATGGCCCTGCTGCACACGTTGCCAGTGATCGCGCGAAGAAATGCTGTTGTCGTGTGGCTCGCTGCCAATGGCGGTCGGATAGAACAGGATTTCCGCGCCTTGCAGGGCCATGCTGCGGGCCGCTTCCGGAAACCACTGATCCCAGCAGATGCCTACGCCGATTTTCGCGTAACGGGTGTTCCACACTTTGAAACCGGTGTCGCCCGGGTTGAAGTAATACTTCTCGTGATAGCCCGGGCCGTCCGGGATGTGGCTTTTACGATAAATCCCGAGGTTGCTGCCATCAGCGTCGATGATCGCGATGCTGTTGAAGCGCGCCCGCCCGGCCAGCTCGTAGAAGCTGATCGGCAACACCACTTGAAGTTCTTGGGCGATTTTCTGGAAATGCCTGATGGCGACGTTTTCTTCAACGGTCGTTGCCAGTTGCAGGTAATCCGGATTCGGCTTCTGGCAAAAGTACGGTGCCTCGAACAGCTCTTGAATGAGGATGATCTGCGCACCTTTGGCGGCGGCTTCACGTACCAGCCTTTCAGCAGTTTCGAGGTTGGCTTCAAGATCCCACGAACAGGCCATCTGCGTGGCGGCGACGGTAACGATACGGCTCATGAATCATCTCCGGGCTAGTGCTTTGACGGTCGACGAATTCGACCGAAAAGAAACGCGCGCACCGGACAAGAGATCGCCAAGGCCGGGGCAATGGCGACTTTATAACCGATAAATATCGGCTTTAAAACCTATAAATAAGAAAATACGCTATTTAAACGCGTAGCAAATCGATACAAATCGAACTTTAGACCGAATACAAATGTGGGAGCGAGCCTGCTCGCGAATGCGGTGTGTCTGTCACCGCATGTGGCGACTGATACACAGCTTTCGCGAGCAGGCTCGCTCCCACATGGGATGTGCCTTGCTTACAAGCCTTCGGTAAGCACCCGATCCAGCATATCGACAAAGAAATCCACGCTCTGGCGCGACGTCACCATCGGTGGTTTGATCTTGAGGATGTTCAAGTCATCGCCGGTCGGCTGCATGAAAATCCCCAGTTCACGCAGGCGATCACACAGCAACGCAGTCTCTGCAGTCGCCGGCTCCAGCGTCTGCCGATTGCGGATCAGCTCGAGCCCCAGATAAAACCCTGAGCCGTGTACCGCGCCAACCAGCGGATGTTTATCGATCAACGCTTCCAGTCGCGCCTTGAAGTGGTCGCCGACCACCTGCGCGTTCTCCCAGAGTTTTTCTTCTTCCATAACGTCGAGCACTGCCATGCCGATCTGACAACTGACCGGACTGCCGCCCGCCGAGGAGAAGAAGTAGCCCTCGGCCTCCAGCCCCTCGGCTATCTCTCGACGAGTTATCACCGCGCCAAGAGGCTGACCGTTGCCCATGCCTTTGGCCATGGTGATGATGTCCGGCACCACGGCCTGATCTTCGAAGCCCCAAAAGAATTTGCCCATGCGCCCATAACCGACCTGCACCTCGTCAGCGATGCACACCCCGCCCTGTGCACGCACCAGCGCATAGACCTTTTGCAGATAACCCGCCGGCAACGAAATACCGCCGGCATTGCCGTACACCGGCTCGCAAATGAAACCGGCCAGTTGCCGCTTCTGCTCGGCAAGTTTTCGCAGATGATGTTCGACGCTGCGCACGTAATCCGGTGCCGAATCGGGGCCACGGAATTCGCCGCGATAGGTGTTCGGCGCCGTCACTGGGTGCACCCAGTCCGGGCGGCTTTCCAGAGCTTTCGGGTTGTCGGCAATCGACGTTGAAACCGCATCGGCGCCGACCGTCCAGCCGTGATAGGCCTCGAGGACACTGATCATGTCGCGCCCGCCGCTGTAGGCCCAGGCCAGGCGAATCGCCAGGTCATTGGCCTCGCTGCCGCTGTTGACCAGGAACACCCGATCCATGCCCTTCGGTGCGAGCTTGAGCAAGCGTTCGGAAAACTCGGCGACTGCCGCATAGTTGAACCGCGAGTTGGTATTAAGCAACGACCATTGCCGCGCCGCGACCGCCGCCATGCGCGGGTGGCCGTGGCCCAGGACTGCAACGTTGTTGAGCATGTCCAGATACGATCGGCCGTGCATGTCGATCAGGTGATTGCGCCAGCCGCGCTCGATGCGTGGCGGGTCGACGTAATAGTGTTTTTGCGTACGGGCGAAACTGGCATCGCGACGCGCGAGCAGGG
The DNA here is from genome assembly GCF_030209115.1 of Pseudomonas sp. FR229a. Classification (NCBI taxonomy): domain Bacteria; kingdom Pseudomonadati; phylum Pseudomonadota; class Gammaproteobacteria; order Pseudomonadales; family Pseudomonadaceae; genus Pseudomonas; species Pseudomonas sp. FR229a. The sequence goes on from NZ_JARVSP010000015.1 coordinate 57,461, forward strand.
TTTGCGCGTCCAGCTCTGGCTCGGCGTCGCAGGCGAGGCCAAGCAACGTCGCCGGTGACGGGCACAACGCCTGCCAGGCCCGCGCCCGGGACGGCGTGCAGAACAGCGGCGCGTCGAGCTCTGCTGCTCGGCACAATTGCACGAGCAAAGGCCCGCTGACCTTACCGATTCGCTGGCCATGGTCCAGCGCTGCGCCAGGGCCAGGGAATGGCGTCACGCCCCATAGCCGAACACTGAACTGCGGCCCGTCAAGCCGCAGCGCACCGTCCGCCGTTTGACTCAGAACGCCGGCGAACGGTGCTTGCACGTCGGTTCCAGGCGGCACATGCAATTCGACATGCAGCGGGAACGTATCCGGTTCGGTCGCGCTGTCCGGCCGCGTGCGTGACAAGCGGCACTGGCCATAACGCGTGGCCGCCAGCCCGTGCACCGTTGCGGCCTCTTTCAGCAAACGCTGATCAATGCCCTGCTGCTCCCAATTGCCGGCCTCGAAGTGCGGGCTCAGCACACCCAAGTCGATCAGGGCAAATTCGCGCCCGACCAGGCCGGGCAGCAGTGGTGCAAATTGAATGTTTTCGACACCGGGCAGGGACTGGCCCACGGCCGTCAGAATCGCCGCCTCCATCAGCGCCAGTGGCACCGAGGTCGCGACGCGGAAGATCTCCCACTCATGACTGAGGTTGTCGCGGCTGTAGGTATTGCCCGGATCGACGCTCACCTGCTGCTCGCCACTGAGCACCAGCACCGCCGCTCGCGCGACGATCAACGGCCACAGCGCTTGCAGCTCTTCGTAGTGCAACGGATTGACCGCGTGATACGCCTTGACCGCCGGCAGGATGACAAACGGATCGCCATCGGCGTGATGCAGCAAAGCCGCACAGGTCACCGAGAGATCGGTGATACGCCACGTACGCACCAGATCACCGAAATCGATCACCCCTTGTAACTGCCAATGGCGCTGAACATCGCGCTGCCAGACGACATTGTCATCGGTGATATCCATGTGAATCGCCTGCACCGGCAACTTGTCCAGCAGCGGCCGCAAATGGCGCTCGGCGCGCTCGGCGGCAGCGCCTATCGCCGCGCGCTGCTGCTCGTCGCTGATCACCGGCAACAGGTGATTGATCAACGCGTTGGCATGGCGCGCGTCCCACTGCAAGGTGCGCTCGAGGCCGGGGTGATCGAAGCCTGCCAGCGCCAGATCCATCTCGCCACAGAGTCGGCCAAAACCGGCGACCACGTCCTGACCAAGATGATCGAAATCGGTCAACGGCTGCCCGTCGATGTACTCCAGCAACCGCACATGTACCGCTTCGCCATTGGCGTGCAGCGCCAACAGGTCTTCACCGTTATTGGCAGCGATCACGCGCGGTACCTTGATCGCCGAGTGCTCGGCCAGATACTTGAGCCCGGCGTGCTGGGCCTGCAGCTCCGAAAGCGCGTAGTCGCCCCGACAGACTTTCAACACGAAGCGCCCACGCGCACTGTCGACGCGATAATTCAGATCCTGCTGGCTGCCCAGCGCCTGCAAGGTGCCGCCAAGCCCGTAATATTCGGCCAGCCATTGCAGCGCCTGCGCTTCTGAAACCTGCGGACCGGGCAAACTGGCGCGATGAATCAACGTGGCGAGCGGCATGAAACGACCCCTGACATTTTATTAGGCGCTTATATCGCCATTGCTCCCGGCGATACGCAACCCTTTATAACGAAGACCGACCAGAAGAAGGCCGCCCTGCCGTCGCGAAAGCCTTCCAGTCAAATTTTCCTACATGACTTTCAGATTGTGTTTCCGTGCAGCTCTGTGCAACCTGCGCCCTGAATTTCACAGCACGGATGCAAGACCAAGTCATGTCCCATCGTCGCCTCGCCCTTTCGAATAAAAAAGTCCGCAACATTCCGCGCCGCTTACGAGCTCTGGCGGCCTGGGCCGCTGATTTCGAGGGATACTTTCCAGCGGATCTCACGCTCGAGGACAAGTACTGGAACTGGAAAATTCCAATCCACATGTCGATGGTCGAAGGAAAACAGGCGACACCCGACCTGAAAAGGCAATGCGCCCAGCACTTGATCGACGCGGCGCAGCATCTACGCCTGGCCCGACCGGAGCATGCGCTTGACTGCAGGGTGGTCGCAGCCATTTGTGTTCCCGGTATGTTTTCCAGCGAAATCTGTATCTATGCGGATCTGGAATATCACCGCGGTCATATACCTGCCTCCGACAGCGAATATGTGGAAACCGGCAGAAGCCTGTCTCTGGAATGGGGCCTGGTTTTGCCACAGGGCATGGGAGAGCGAGGCTTGCGCTACGAGGTTGAGGGCTGGGATGGCCAGTATTACCAGGAGGAACGCTGGTATTTTGGCGAGGTGGATTGACGCCTCTACGCAGCCGGCACTCGCGCCTCGCAGCGCTTTGCGCAAGAATGTCGCCCGTTCGCCTTGAATCTATGGAAATACTCATGAATGTAATCACCACCGACCTGCCCGGTGTTCTGATCATCGAACCGAAGGTGTTTGGTGACGAGCGCGGTTTTTTCTACGAGAGTTTCAACGCCAAGGCGTTTCTGGAAGCAACCGGCCTCGATGTTCAATTTGTGCAGGACAACCATTCGCGGTCACAAAAAGGCGTACTGCGTGGCCTGCATTACCAACTGCAGCAAACCCAGGGCAAACTGGTTCGGGTGACCGCCGGTGAAGTGCTCGATGTTGCCGTGGACATCCGCCGCAGCTCGCCCGATTTCGGCAAATGGGTGGCCGTGCGGCTGTCTGCCGACAACCACCGGCAGATGTGGATACCGGAGGGTTTTGCCCATGGCTTTGTGGTGCTGAGTGATTACGCCGAATTTCTTTACAAGACCACTGATTACTACTCGCCCTCAGCCGAACGCGCGATCCGCTGGGATGACCCGGACCTGGGCATCGACTGGCAACTGGACGCAGCGCCGAAACTGTCGACCAAGGATCAGGCGGCCGCACTTTTCAAGGACGCTGACGTCTTCGCCTGAGGCCAGGTCTGGACGAAAACTCGCCAAGCGGTGATCAGGCAAGGCAAAAACAGGCGAGGAAGCGGAGTCCAGGCCCCCTAAATGAGCATTCCGAGCCTGTTTTTAACGCAGCATGATCGACGCGCAGGCAGTTTTCGTACAGAGCAGAGGCATAATGCGCCTGTCCCTACAGGCGTATCCGGCTCATGAAACCAACACTCCCCCGCAGACCTCGCTGGCGCAGCCTCGCGCTGTTGGCCCTGTGCCTGGCGCCGCTGCTGTGGCCGCTGGAACACCTTGCCGAACGCTATTACCGCAGCGAACTCGCCGGGCAGAATCGCCAGACCCTCGACCTTTACGTCGCCAACCTGCTCGGCACCCTGCATCGCTATGAAGTGCTGCCGCAGATCCTCGGCGACCTGCCCGCCCTGCGTGCGGTGCTCGGTGCGCCGGACGACGGCGTGACCCAAGGCAACGCCAATCGCCTGCTGAAAAACATCGCCGCGCAGACCGGCGCTGAAGTCATGTATCTGATGGATACATCCGGCCAGACCCTGGCGGCCTCCAACTGGGACAAGCGTGACAGCTTCGTCGGCCGCAACTTCGCCTTCCGCCCGTATTTCAGCGAAGCCATGGCCGGACGCCTCGGACGCTTCTTCGGCCTCGGCACCACCTCGGCCAAACGCGGTTATTTCTTCGCCGCTGCCGTGCGCAACGGCGAGAAAATCATCGGCGTGCTGGTGATCAAGGTCGACCTCGACCACACCGAAAGCCTGTGGGGCAAAACCCCTGAGCAATTGCTGGTGACCGACCACAACGGCGTGGTCATTCTTACCTCGCGTCCGGAGTGGCGTTTCCGATCAACCCGGGAACTGAGTGATTCCGAGCGCGCCGCGATCACCGCGATCCAGCCCTACCCGACCCGCGAACCCAGACCGCTGAACCTCAGCCCTGACGCGTGGCTGACGCAGACCCACGACATTGCCGAAACCGGCTGGAGCGTGAGCATTCTCGCCCCGCGCACATTGATCGATCGCCCGGTGCGCACCGTAGTCGCGATTGGCGGCGCCACGCTGCTGGTGGTCATGCTGCTGGTGGGTTTGATGATGCAGCGGCGTCGGCATTATCTGGAGCGCATCGCCTTCGAAGCCAAGGCCCGCCGCGAGCTGGAAGGCCGGGTCGCCGAACGGACCAGCGATCTGGAAGGCCTCAACCGACGCCTGAAGCAGGAAGTGCTCGAGCGTGAGCACGCGCAGCAGGAGCTGGTGCGCGCCCAGGACGATCTGGTTCAGGCCGGCAAGCTGTCGGCGCTGGGCACCATGTCGGCGAGCATCAGCCACGAACTCAATCAGCCACTGGCGGCGATTCGCAGTTATGCAGAGAACGCCGAGGTGCTGCTCGACCATCAGCGCACCGACGACGCCCGCGGCAACCTCAAACTGATCAGCGAACTGACCGGGCGTATGGCCTCGATCATCGCCCACCTGCGCGCCTTCGCCCGCCGCGATCGCCACGCACCGGAAAGTGTCGCGCTGCAACCGGCGCTGGACGATGCGCTGGCATTGCTGGCCAAACGTCGGCGCAGTATGGAAGTCGAGCTGATCCGCGACCTGCCTGCCGCCACGCTGTGGGTCGAGGCCGGCGAAACCCGATTGCGCCAAGTGCTCGGCAATCTGCTGGCCAACGCGCTTGATGCGCTGACCGAAAAAGGCCCGCCGCGCAAATTGTGGCTGAGCGCCCAAGCCACCGCCGACGGCGTCAATCTGTACATTCGCGACAACGGCCCCGGGTTCTGTATGGAAGCCCTTGGCCGCGCCAGCGAGCCCTTCTACACCACCAAGACCCGCACGCAAGGCCTGGGTCTGGGGCTGGCCATTTGCGAAACGCTGATGCGCGCCTTCGGTGGTGAGCTGTCGTTCGCCAACCACAAGCAAGGCGGCGCCCTGATCACCCTGCGCCTGCGCGCCGGTGCGCCCGGAGTCAGCCTGCAACCGTCCGAGGATCGAAGTGCATGACCATCGACAATCGCATCCAGGTAGTGTTGATCGACGACGATCCGCACCTGCGCCAGGCCCTCGGCCAGACCCTGGACCTGGCCGGTCTGAAAATCCTGCCACTGTCCGAAGCCAAAGGCCTGGCCGCACAGCTTGAGCGTGACTGGCCGGGTGTGGTGGTCAGCGACATTCGCATGCCGGGTATGGACGGCCTCGAACTGCTCAATGAATTGCATGCACAGGATCCCGAGTTGCCGGTGCTGCTGATCACCGGCCATGGCGACGTACCGCTGGCGGTGCAGGCGATGCGCGCCGGCGCTTACGACTTTCTGGAAAAACCCTTTGCCAGCGATGCCCTGCTCGACAGCGTGCGTCGCGCCCTCTCGTTACGGCGTCTGGTGCTGGACAACCGCAGCCTGCGTCTGGCCTTGAGCGACCGCAACGAACTGAGCGCGCGACTGGTTGGCCACTCGACGCCGATGCTGCGCCTGCGTGAGCAGATCGGCGCGCTGGCCGCGACCAAGGCCGACGTGCTGATCCTCGGCGAAACCGGCGCCGGCAAAGAGGTCGTTGCCCGTGCGCTGCATGACTTGTCGAGCCGGCGCAACGGTCCGTTCGTGGCGATCAACGCCGGCGCACTCGCCGAATCGGTGGTGGAAAGCGAGTTGTTCGGCCACGAGCCCGGCGCCTTCACCGGCGCGCAGAAGCGCCGCATCGGCAAATTCGAATTCGCCAACGGCGGCACGCTGTTCCTCGACGAAATCGAGAGTATGAGCATGGACGTGCAAGTGAAATTGCTGCGCATGCTGCAAGAGCGGGTCGTCGAACGCCTGGGCGGCAATCAGTTGATCCCGCTGGACATCCGGGTCATCGCCGCGACCAAGGAAGACCTGCGCCAGGCGGCGGACCAGGGCCGCTTCCGCGCCGACTTGTATTACCGCCTCAACGTCGCACCGCTGCGTATCCCGCCCCTGCGCGAACGTGGTGAAGACGCATTGGTGCTGTTCCAGCATTACGCCGACGAAGCCAGCGCTCGCCACGGTTTGCCGCCCCACGAACTGCAACCGGCGCAACGCGCATTGCTGCTGCGCCACACCTGGCCGGGCAACGTACGCGAATTGCAAAATGCCGCCGAGCGTTTTGCGCTGGGCCTGGAGCTGGCATTGGATAGCAGCGCTGACGGCAGCGGCGCCGCGCCTGTGGAAGTGGTCAACGGCGGCCTCAGCGAGCAAGTGGAAAATTTCGAGAAGTCGTTGATCGCCGCCGAACTGGCGCGCTCGCACAGTTCGGTACGCAGCCTCGCCGAAGCCTTGGGTATTCCGCGCAAGACTCTGCACGACAAGTTGCGCAAACATGGCCTGAATTTCGGCGACAGCAGCCACGGGGAAGAGAGCGAATGAGCAGCGCAAGCGAATACCTGGAAACGGTGCTGCATCACGACATTCCGCTGACCGTCGAGATGGGACTCAAGGTGCTTGAGTGGCGAGAGCAGCAATTGAGCCTGCACCTGCCCCTCGCGCCCAACGTCAATCACAAGAGCACCCTGTTTGGCGGCAGCCTCTACTGCGGCGCGGTGCTGGCCGGTTGGGGCTGGTTGCATTTAAGTCTGAAAGAAGAAGGGATTACCGACGGACACATCGTCATCCAGGAAGGGCAGATCAGTTATCCGCTGCCCGTGACCGGGGACGCCGTGGCCATATGTCCGCCGCCGGATGCAGCGGTGTGGAAGCGGTTTTTGGCGATGTATCGGCGTTATGGGCGGGCGCGGTTGACGCTGGATACGCGGATCCTGAATGCGGGAAGTCAGGCCGAGGCGGTGAGATTTACCGGGCAGTACGTGTTGCACCGCTGAAGATCAAAAGCCCCCTCACCCTAGCCCTCTCGCGAGGGAGAGGGAACCGATACGGGGATGCTGCAGATTCAAGTCGACCTGAAACTGCTTCGCCGAATCCACAATCGACTCGATTCTCCAGGTCCATGCATAGCGCCAGACCCCTCACCCAAGCCCTCTCCCGGGGGAGAGGGTTGGGGTGAGGGGGAATTCCGGATCAGCAGTTAACCTCGAGCCAACTCCAACAATCTCTCGCGCCATGCAGCCTTCGCCGGCAGCGCCAGAAAGAACTCGTTCAACAGCGATTCCCGCGGCGGATAACTGAACGCCTCGCCGCTCAGATCCAGCACCTCGCCACCCGCCCCTTCCAGCACGCCCTGAGCTGCCGCCGTGTCCCACTGCGAAGTGGGCGCCAGGCGTGGATAGCAATCGGCAGCACCTTCGGCCAACAGGCAAAATTTCAACGAACTGCCAATACTGGTCAGTTGCAGCTCACCGAGACTCGCGCTCAACCCGGCCAACAGACGCTCTTGCTCAGGACTTGAATGGCGGCGGCTGGCGACAACAGTAAACGCCTCGCCCGGCGCAGGCACGTCGCGCACCTGAATCGGCACCGGCGTTGCGTCCTTGTCGCCACGCCAGGCACCCAGTTCGGCGCCGCCGACGTAAAAACGACCGTTGGTCGGCATCGTCACCACGCCAAACACCACCCGGCCGTTTTCGATCAGTGCGATGTTGACGGTGAACTCCTCGCTGCCGCTGATGAACTCCTTGGTGCCGTCCAGCGGATCCACCAGCCACCAGCGCTGCCAGCCGGCGCGCACGTTCTGCGGGATATCGGCGTCCTCTTCGGACAGCACTGGAATGCTCGGATCAAGCGCCGTCAGCCCGGCAACGATCAGGTGATGTGCTGCCATGTCAGCAGCCGTCACCGGGGAATCATCGGACTTGGCCGTGACTTCAACACCGGCACGCCAGAACGGCAGAATCGCCTCGCCGGCCTGTAACGCCAGCTCGACCACCGGTGCCATCAACGGATGGGGAAAATTCATCAACGTCTCACTCATAGCTGAACACCCCGCGCTGGGTCAGCAGGTCACGGGTCAAATACAGCGCCGCCAACGCGCGGCCTTCGGTAAATTGCGGATTGAGCGCCAGCGCCGACAGTTCGCGCAGATTGACCTTATCGACGCGCATCGGCTCAGGCTCATCGCCTTCCAGCCGTTCCTCGTAAAGATCAGTGGCGAGGACGACTTGAATCTTCTGACTCATGTAACCGGGCGACAGCGACAGCTCGGTCAGATGCTCCAGTTGGCGCGCGCCATAACCGGCCTCTTCCTTGAGCTCCCGCTCGGCCGCCGCCAGCACATCTTCGCCCGGCTCGATCAGGCCTTTGGGCAGAGACAGTTCGTACTCCTCGGTCCCGCCGCAATACTCTTCGATCAGCACCGCATGCTCGGCGTCGAGCATCGCGACGATCATTACCGCGCCATACCCCGCGCCTTTGCCGACGAGACGCTCGTAGGTGCGCTCCACGCCATTGGAAAATCGCAGCTTGAGTTCTTCGACGCGAAACAGGCGACTGGTGGCGACGATCTCGCGGGCAAGTACGGTGGGTTTCTGGCGCATGCAAAGCTCCTTGGCGTGAACGCGCTACTATAACGCGGCTTTCCCGATTGTTTGCGTCGGATATCCTTTCACCGTTCGAGACGTTGCCATGCCCTCTTTACCGTGGTCCGACATCGATACCGTTCTGCTCGACATGGACGGCACGCTGCTGGATCTGCACTTCGACAACCATTTCTGGCTCGAGCACCTGCCCCAGCGCTACGCCGAACTGCACGGCATCAGCCGGGCGATGGCAGAGCTGGAATTGCAGCCGTTGTTCGAACGCCACGCCGGCCAGTTGCAGTGGTACTGCCTGGATTTCTGGAGCGCGGAGCTGAAACTGTCGGTGCGGGAACTGAAACAGGAAACCGCGCACTTGATTGCCCTGCGCGCGGATGCCGACACCTTTCTCGCCGCGATCAAGCGTGCCGGCAAACGGGTGATCATGATCACCAATGCGCACCGCGATTCGCTGTCGTTGAAACTGGAACGGATCGAACTGGCGCCCTACTTCGAGCGGCTGATCAGCTCGCATGACTATGGTTTTCCCAAAGAGAACCCACAGTTCTGGGACGCCTTGCAGGCGGACATCGGTTTTGATCCGGCGCGCAGCCTGTTTATCGACGACACCTTGCCGATCCTGCGCAGTGCACGGGATTTTGGCGTGGCGCATTTGCTCGCAGTGAAAGAACCCGACAGCCGCAAAGGGCCGAAGGACACGGCGGAGTTCGCTGCAGTCGGGGATTATCGCGATCTCATTACCGGACTCTGATCCCTGTAGGAGCTGCCGAAGGCTGCGATCTTTTGATCCTGGTTTTAAAAATCAAAGTCAAAAGATCGCAGCCTTCGGCAGCTCCTACATGACTGCGTTATTTTGGAATGCGCAGTTTTTGTCCCGGATAGATCTTGTTCACATCCTTGAGCATCGGTTTATTGGCATCGAAGATTTTCTGGTACTGGTTGGCATTGCCATAGACGCGCAGTGAGATCGCACTAAGCGTGTCACCTGCCTTGACCTCGACAAGCTCGGCGGCCGCCACAACCGGGCCGGTCACGGTGATCTGATCATCGACGCTGCCTACGCCCGCAATGTTGCCTAGCGCAAGCAGAACCTTTTCCTTTTCTTCCTGGCTCGCCACTTCACCGGTCACCGTCACCTTGTCGCCATCCACGGTCGCCTGCACGTTGGGATTGCCCAACCCGACCTTGCTGATATGTTCCTTCAACTGCTCACTCGCATTGGCATTGCCTGGGGTCAACAGATCAATCAGCTTCTCACCGGCCTCTTTCACAAAGCTCAACAGACTCATAGCACACACTCCTTGATTTGGGTTCCAGTCGTCCAAGCCTAGACCACCCCAGCCAAACCCGGTTCCAGTCCGACCAATGACGCTGCCGCGCCGCAGGCGGTAGAATCGCCACACCCCGCCAACCGCCCGGAGCGAAGATGGACATCAAGCAGCTGAAATTCCTCATCGCCCTCGACGAAACCCGCCATTTCGGCCAGGCCGCCGCGCGCTGCCACATCACCCAGCCGACCCTGTCGATGCGTTTGCGCAGCCTTGAAGAAGAACTTGATCTGCCACTGGTCAACCGCGGCCAGCGCTTCGAAGGCTTCACCGCGCCGGGCGAGCGTGTGCTGGCCTGGGCGCGTACGGTACTGGCGGCCTACGACGGCTTGCAGGCGGAAGCGGCGGCCTGTCGCGGCAACCTGATCGGTACGCTGCGCCTGGGTGTGGTGCCACTGTCGAGTTTCGATCCGTTACCGCTGATGCAACGTCTGCACGCAGCGCACCCGGAACTGCGCTTCGAGCTGTCCTCGCTAAGCTCCGAGCAGGTGCTCGAACACTTGGCGAACAACCGCATCGACATCGGCGTTTCCTATCTGGAGCGTCTGGACAGTGAGCGCTTCGATTCGCTGGCCTTCAACGAGACCCGCATGGGCCTGCTCTACGACGAGCGCTCGTTCAGCTTCGGCGAAGCGCCCCTGAGCTGGGAATCGCTGATCGAGCTGCCGCTGTGCATGCTCACCAGCGGCATGCATTTTCGCCAGTCCATCGACCACAACTTCCACAGTCGGGGCCTGACGCCGCAGCCGCTGCTGCAAACCGACGCCGTGCATCAATTGCTGCAAGCGGTACACGGCGGCTTTTGCTGCGCGATCATGCCGCTCGACGGCGGCGCGGAAACCCTCGCCGATCATCTGCGTCTGCAACCCATCGAGAATGCCCACACACTCGCTCCGCTGGGCCTGATCATGCGCCGTGGTGCGCCGCGCTCAGCGCTGGCTGAGGCGTGTTTCGCGCTGTATCAAAAATCGCCAAAAGACGCTTGATCGACGGCATCTATCGGTAGATCGGTAATAGCGATTAGACGCGACAACTTGCCGCGCCTAGTCTTGACCTAGATCAAACCGTCGGTGATGCCATGAACGCCAAGCGTCCAGCCTGCGCGGCGCCAGCAATCGAAACGCCCGCGCCTGTCGCCAGCCAGACCTACAGCTACAGCGATTTATCCTTCGAGGCATCGGCCAGCACCGCGCTGGCCGAGGAAGTTGCGTTGGCGATCGCCTACAACGGCATCAGCCAGGCAGTGATGCTGGTCACCCCGACTGACCTCGAAGATTTCATCGTCGGTTTCAGCCTCGGCAGCGGCATCATCGAAGATTCCAGCGATATCTATGATCTGCAACTGACGGGTGCAGGCTCGGCGCAATACGCGCAGGTGACCATCGCCAACCGGGCGTTCTGGAATCTCAAGCAGCAGCGTCGGCAGTTGGCCGGCACCAGCGGTTGCGGACTCTGCGGCGTCGAAGCGGTGGAACAGGCGTTGCCCGATCTTAAAGTGTTGCCGGGCGCAGCGTTGCCACCGATCGAGTGGCTAGATGGCCTGCGCCAGCGCATCGGCGCGTTCCAGCCGCTGGGCCAGCACTGCGGCGCGGTGCATGCGGCGGTGTTCATGAATGCCAGCGGTGAATTGCTGCTCGGCCGCGAAGACATCGGCCGGCACAACGCGCTGGACAAGCTGATCGGCGGTTTGATTCGCCAGAAAATTTCCACCGAGGGTGGGCTGGCGATTGTCACCAGCCGTTGCAGCCTCGAACTGATCCAGAAAGTCTTGCGTGCCGGCATCCAGACCCTGGTCAGCCTGTCGGCACCCACCGGCCTGGCCGTGCAATGGGCCCGGCGCCACAACCTCAATCTCATCCACCTGCCGCAGAAAAGTGCGCCGCGGGTGTACAGCCCCGCGATGGAGAATCAAGCGTGAGCCAACATCATCAAGCCGACCAGAAACCTGTTCCGCGCTACAAGCCTTACAAAGGCGCCGCCGGCGGCTGGGGCGCCCTGATCAGTGTGGCCCAGGCGTGGTTGACCAGCGACAACGCCTTGAAAAACCTGCGCATGATGCTCAAGACCAACCAGAACGGCGGCTTTGACTGCCCGGGTTGTGCCTGGGGTGATTCGCCGGAAAGCGGCATGGTCAAGTTCTGCGAGAACGGCGCCAAAGCGGTGAACTGGGAAGCGACCAAGCGCCGCGTCGATGCGAAATTCTTCGCCAAGCACAGCGTCACGTCGCTGCTGGAGCAGAGCGACTACTGGCTGGAATATCAGGGCCGTCTGACCGAGCCGATGGTTTACGACGCCGAGTCCGATCGCTACAAGCCGATCAGTTGGGAAGATGCCTTCACCCTGATCGGCAAGCACCTGCGCAATCTGCCGAGCCCGGATCAGGCCGAGTTCTACACCTCGGGCCGCGCCAGCAACGAAGCGGCGTATCTGTATCAGTTGTTCGTACGGGCTTACGGCACCAACAATTTCCCTGACTGCTCGAACATGTGCCACGAGGCCAGCGGCGTGGCGCTGGCGCAGAGCGTCGGTGTTGGCAAAGGCACGGTGACTTTCGATGACTTCGAACACGCCGACGCGATTTTCGTCTGGGGCCAGAACCCCGGCACCAACCATCCGCGCATGCTCGAACCGTTGCGTGAAGCGGTGAAACGCGGCGCCCAGGTGGTGTGCATCAACCCGCTGAAGGAGCGGGGCCTGGAGCGTTTCCAGCATCCACAGCACCCGATCGAAATGCTCACCAACGGCGACAAGCCGACCAACACCGCCTACTTCCGCCCGGCACTCGGCGGCGACATGGCCGTGCTACGGGGCATGGCCAAGTTCCTTCTGCAATGGGAGCGCGATGCGCAGAAGGCTGGCGAGCCGGCGGTGTTCGACCATGATTTCCTCAATGCCCACAGCGCCAACGTGCTGGAGTATCTCGCCACTGTCGACGACACCTCGTGGGAGCAGATCGTCGAGCAGTCCGGCCTGACGCTGGTCGAGATCGAGCAAGCCGCGCGCATGTACGCCAAAGGCAAGAACGTGATCATGTGCTGGGCCATGGGCATCACCCAGCACCGCCATTCGGTGCCGACCATTCAGGAGATAGCCAACCTGATGTTGTTGCGCGGCAACATCGGCAAGCCGGGCGCCGGTCTGTGCCCGGTACGCGGTCACAGCAACGTGCAGGGCGACCGCACCATGGGCATCAACGAGCGTCCGCCAGTGGCGTTCCTCGATTCGCTGGAACGTCGCTTCCAGTTCAAGGTGCCGCGTCATAACGGCCACAACGTGGTCGAGGCGATTCATGCGATGGCCGAAGGTCGCGCCAAGGTGTTCATTGGGTTGGGCGGCAACTTTGCCCAGGCCACCCCGGACAGCTCGCGTACCTTTGAAGCACTGCGCAACTGCGACCTGACCGTGCAGATCAGCACCAAACTCAACCGCAGCCACCTCGCTCACGGCAAGGATGCGCTGATCCTGCCGTGCCTGGGGCGTACCGATATCGACATCCAGACCGAAGGCGCGCAAGCGGTGACCGTGGAAGACTCGTTCAGCATGGTCCACGCTTCCAACGGCCAATTGCAGCCGCTGTCGAACCAGATGCGCTCGGAGCCGTCGATCATCGCCGGCATCGCCGCCGCCACTCTGGGCAGCCAACCGGTCGACTGGAACTGGCTGGTGGCCGATTACGGGCGCATTCGCGAACTGATCGCCGACACCATCCCGAACTTCAAAGACTTCAACGAGAAGATCAAAAACCCGGGCGGCTTCTATCTGGGCAATTCCGCTGGTGCACGCAAGTGGAACACGCCGTCAGGCCGGGCCAACTTCCGCGCCAACCAGTTGCCGAAAGATCTGGTCCACGAGCGCACTCGTGCCACCGGCCAGGTGCCGGATCTGATTTTGCAATCGATGCGTTCTCACGATCAGTACAACACGACAATTTATGGACTTGATGACCGTTATCGCGGCGTGAAGGGCCAACGTGACGTGCTGTTCGCCAACGAGGCCGACATCATTCGTCTGGGCTTCCGTCCGGGGCAGAAGGCTGACATCGTGTCGATCTGGGACGACGGTCGCGAGCGTCGGGTGAAAGGGTTTACATTGTTGGCGTTCGACATCCCTGCCGGGCAGGCGGCGGCGTACTATCCGGAAGTCAATCCGCTGGTGCCGCTTGAAAGCACTGGCGATGGCAGCCATACGCCGACCTCGAAGTTCATTGCGATCCGGCTGGAAGCGGCGAGTGAGACTGGGTTGATCATGGCCAAGTCTGCTTGATGCGGTGACTGGACGATTGCTATCGCGAGCAGGCTCACTCCTACAATTGACCGTGTCCTGTCTGTAGAAACGCGGTCACTGCAGGAGTAAGCCTGCTCGCAATGGCGGTAGCCGATTCACCGAATGTCTCGGCACTCAACATTTTTCGACCGCCCACAAAAAAGGCCGTTTTTGTATAAAAACGGCCTGTCCGAAGTAGCTAAAGACCGGCGAAAATCGGTTAAGTTCCGGTGAAAAAACAGTAACTTGCAATATTGTATACATGTCGTGTTATTCGTCGGATTTTGATTGTCACGCCCAATGCAGAGCCTCAGGATCGGCGCCGTCATCCCTTTGAGGCTCATCCTCTATGAAGTTCTCCTCGATTCTCTTGTTGTCCCTTGGCCTGGTCAGTGGCTTCGCTTCTGCCGGAGGCACCACCGAAGCAGGTGTGGGCGGCGCATTGGGCGGGGTTCTTGGCTCGGTCGTCGGTCAATCGTTAGGCGGCAATACAGGTTCCACCATCGGCGCAGCCCTGGGCGGCGCGGGTGGTAGTGCGGTCGGCGCAGACAAGCGCAGCCGTGGCGAAGCGGCCATCGGCGGTGCACTGGGTGCAGCCGGCGGTAACGTGGTTGGCCGCAGTCTTGGCGGCACCACCGGCAGCCTGATCGGCTCTGCCGCAGGTGGCGGCGCGGGCGGCGCGCTGGGTAACTACATGGGCAACAAGAGCGACGACGATGATCGTCGTTACGACCGTCGCCATGATGACCGTCGCTACTACCGCGACCGTGGTCACCCGGGTCGCGGCCACGCCTACGGCCACCGCAAGCATCACAAGTACTATCGCCACCATTGAGGCGAAGGCTTGAATGAAAATCGCAGCCCCTTGGGCTGCGATTTTTTTTGCGCGCTCAGATGACCAACCGTTCCAGCGCCCCGCGCAAACTCGCAGGAATCGGCACCGGCTGATTGCTCGCCCGATCGACAAACACATGCACAAACCGCCCCGCCGCACACGCCTCGCTTTCGCCGACCTTGAACACCGCCAGCTCGTACTGCACCGAACTGTTGCCCAGCTTGCCGACCCGCAGTCCGATCTCGATCAGATCGGGGAAAGCGATCGAGGCAAAGTAATCGCACGCCGAACTGACCACGAATCCCACTACTTCGCCGTCATGAATATCCAGGCCGCCGACCTGAATCAGATAAGTGTTCACCGCCGTGTCGAAAAAGCTGTAGTAGGTGACATTGTTGACGTGACCGTAGGCATCGTTGTCGTGCCAGCGTGTGGTGATGGGCTGGAAGTGAGGGTAGTCGGATCGTTGCGGGGTCGGGCTGGACATTGAGCAGGGATTCCTTCGGATTTTTCGGCGAGTCTAATTCAAACCGTGGCAGCACCTTCGCGAGCAGGCTCGCTCCAATATTGAAAGGCGCGAACCTGTGGGAGCGAGCCTGCTCGCGAAGGCGATGTATCAATCGCAGCATTGTTCAGCGATCAGCAAACCCCCTCCCCTGCGCCGCCAGCTCGCCAATCAGCCGCGCCGGCTTCCACTGATCGCCCTGGCGCGTCTCCAGCGCCAGCAGGCGCTGATGGATATCCGCCAGCCCCTGATGATCCGCCCAGGCCATCGGCCCACCCTTATCCGCTGGAAAACCATAGCCGTTCAAGTACACCAGATCGATGTCATGGGCCGAGCCGGCAATGCCCTCCTGGAGGATCTTCGCGCCTTCATTGACCAGCGCCAGCAAACAGCGCTCAAGGATTTCTTCAGAACCGATGTCGCGACGCTGGAAACCCAATTCCTCACTGACCCGCAGCACCAGTGCATCGACCTCGGGATCATGCTCGGCCTGCCTACTGCCCGGCTCGTAGTGGTAATAACCATTGCCGGACTTCTGCCCGAACCGGCCCATTTCGCACAGGCGGTTATCGATCTGGGCCTCCGGCGCATCCTGGCCCTTGCCAGCGAGCTCCCGAGCACGCCACTCCAGATCGATACCGACCACGTCGTACATGCGAAACGGCCCCATGGCGAAGCCGAAACCTTGCAGCGCGGAGTCCACCTGCTGTGGATAAGCGCCTTCGAGAAGCATCTTGCGCGCTTCGAGTACATACGGATGCAGCATGCGATTGCCGATAAAACCGTGGCAGTTGCCCGACACCACGCTGACCTTGCCCATACGCTTGCCAAGGGCCAAGGCGGCTTCGAGTGCCGCCGGCGACGTTTGCGCGCCGCGTACGATTTCCAGCAGTTTCATGATGTGCGCCGGGCTGAAGAAGTGCAGGCCCAGCACCTGTGCCGGGCGCCGGGTCGCAGCGGCAATGGCGTCGATGTCCAGCGCCGAGGTGTTGCTCGCCAGCAGAGCCTCAGGCTTGAGCAGGCCATCCAGCTCACGAAAGATCTTCTGCTTGAGCTCGAGGTTTTCGTACACCGCTTCGATCACCAGGTCGACATTGCGGATCGTCGCGTAATCCGCCGCCGCAGAGACGCGAGCGATACGGGTATCCGCTTCGGCCTGATCGATGCGGCCCTGACGCACGTTGTGTGCATAAGTTTCGGCGACCGCCATCAGCGCCTGCTCGAGCATCTGTGGATTGTTATCCACCCACTGCACGCTCACGCCGGCATTGGCCAGGCACATGACAATGCCACGGCCCATGGTGCCTGCGCCGATCACCGCAGCCTGCTGGATTTCGAAGGATGTCTGGCTCATGTTGTTCTCTTGTGAGTGGCCCGAAGACAGATTCCAACCTTAGTCAGGCCACGACGCTTTTTGAAGTCTATTAGCGTGATGATCGACATTCAGCGGATGGATGCAGCGCCCACAGATCCTCTGCCTAATCGAGCAAGTGATTGTCTGCCCACTCCCGGACTTCAGCGTAGGGATACTCCTCCAGCACTGCGAATCCTGGAATCGCGCGCGCCTTGAGCCTGGTGAACAAAGGCACGCTGATACCGCAGAGGAATCGCGTCAGGCGTTCGGCCGACGGAATGCGCCCAGTGTGCTGCTCATGCCTGTGGATAAATTCATCACACAATTCTGCGAAGTTTTTATCCACAAGCGCCGGCAACGCTGGCGGCTCGGGCAACCGGGCGACATGGCCGTGACACACCGAACAATGGCCACAACGCTCGGGGGCATTGTGATCACCGAAATATTCGGCCAGGCGATAACCCAGGCAGCGCTCGGTGGCGAACACCTCGAGCATGGCGTGAATCCGCGCCACCTCAGTCTGTTCGTGGCGGGTGAAATACTCGTGCAGCTCAGCGCTCAGGGCATCGCTGGCAAAATCACTGTGCAGCAGGCTGTAAACCTCGGTCATCTGCTTGCTCTCAAGCTCGACCCAGCCTCTTTCCTGGAAGTAATCCAGCGCTGTCACCACGCGATTGCGCTCGGCGGAATACTGCGAGTACATCGCCTCGAAATCTACCGTGGCCCAAGTGCGTGCTCGCGCGGACGTTGTGATGATCGCCGCCACGAAATCCCTGCGCTCGCCTTCAAAACGCTCGAGCAGTGCCTCCGGCTCGAGCAAATATTTGAAGCGATACTCGGCGTAATAGGCGTAACGCGGAGCAATCAGACCGCGCAGTTCCAGCTGCACCAGCAACGTCTTCAATGGCAACGAGCGAATATTGCTCTGATCCGCCAATGGCCCGAGCAGAAACTCCCACTGCCCCTCAGGCACCGAAGCTTTCAGTTCATCGAGTACATAACGAATGCCATCGCGCTCGGGTGTGTCGCCGTAAACGAAGTTCTCCAGCACATTGAGGCTGTCGCGATTGGCCAGCACCAGGCAGTCAGAGGGCTGACCGTCACGGCCGGCACGACCGATTTCCTGGCTGTAGTTTTCGATGGATTTGGGCAGATCGAAATGCACGACGTTGCGAATGTCGCTCTTGTCGATCCCCATGCCGAAGGCAATGGTGGCGACGATGCAATTGGACTGCCCGGCCATGAAGCGGCGTTGAATGTCCTCACGCTGATCGTGGGGCAAACCTGCGTGGTAAGCCTCGGCCTGGATACCGTTGCGCTCGAGATGCTCGGCAATGTGCTCGGCGGTCTTCTGCAACGTGACGTAGACAATGCTCGGTTGCCCGGGGCGCTCGGCCATCCATTCCACCAGCCGCCGGCGCTTGTCGTGGCTGCGCACAGGCTCAACGAGCAGGTTGAGGTTGGGTCGGTAAAAACCAGTGGTCACCACATCTGCCGGGGCAATGGCGAACTTGGTCTGCATGTCGGCGATGACTTTCGGTGTGGCCGTAGCGGTAAGCAGCAGGGCCTGGGGGATGTTGAACTGGCGCTGGTAGTCCGGCAGTTTCAGGTAGTCGGGACGAAAGTTGTGGCCCCACTCGGAAATGCAGTGTGCTTCATCGACCACCAGCAACGAGATCGGCACCTGTTGCAGAAAATTGCGGAAGCGCTCGTTTTTCAGGCGCTCGACGGAAATCATCAGAATTTTCAGCTCGCCCGAACGCGCACGGGCCATGACGTCGTTGGCATCCTCGCGGCTCTGCGCCGAATCGATACTGCCTGCCGAGATGCCGTGACGCTTGAGAAACGCCAGTTGATCCTGCATCAACGCCAGCAGCGGCGAGACCACCAATGTCAGATGCGGTAGCAGCAGGGCCGGCAGTTGGTAGCAAAGCGATTTGCCGGAGCCGGTGGGAAAGATCGCCGCCGCCGAGCGCCCCGCCAGCACCGCGCTGATGGCGGCCTCCTGACCGGGTCGAAACTGTGGATAACCAAAAACCTGTTCCAGGGTGTTGTGCATTCGCTGTCACTCCTTTGACTGCTGCCATGCCCAAAGCCTAGCGGGCGATCGCAGCGAGTCGAGAAAAGGTTGGGGGCAAATCGATACGGAATGATACAGGGTATCAAGCGTACACGAGGGATCGTCAGGTAGATAAAGTATCCGGACAACTAACGATTCCGCTCAATAAAACCTTCATTACAGAAAAAACAAAAAACAGATTTATTCAAACCTACAAGAATCGAAACAACCAAGCACTTTATCAAGCGAACCCACTCAAACTAATTTACTTGCTCTTAAAACAAACGAGAGCAACAACATGACAACGTTAACCATTTTTTTCTGCGGTACCGGTTCCAACAAGTTTGATGACAAACATAAAAGCTTCTGGGATGGCGAAATCGTTTCTACGCTTGCTGCACACCACGGCGGACGCGAATTTGCCGATTGGATCGTGGTCGACGGCCCTGGCAGCGGCAATCTGCAAGCCGATGACCTGTTCACCAAGACCTCCGAATACGGCCTGTCTGGAACCCTGTTCGGTAAAGGCTGGGACGAAAACGTGCAACACGCCATAAATGTCATCAAAGGCAAATGCGACTGGCAGCGTAAACAACTTACCGAGGCAGAATATAACCGTCTGAAAGCCGCAGGCATTCCTATTGAAGATGTGAAAGTGGAAGGCTCCTGGTTGTGGCGCCAATACAACTATGGCGAGCGGAGTATCACGCAGCAGAAATTACAGGAACAGATCATCAAGACTTTCCGCAAGGACAGCATCATTCCCACCCGAGTCAATATGGTCGGCTGGAGCCGTGGGGGGATCAGTTGCCACATGTTGGCCAATGCCATGTTCAAGGACGCTGCCCTCAAACATATTCCGGTGAATATATTTGCGATTGATCCAGTTCCGGGTATCGGCAACTTTCAGGAAAACCGGGTGAAACTTCAGTCCAACGTCAAGGAATACATCGCTTTCTATGCCCGCGACGAGCGCTCGAAAGGCTTCAGTTGCGTGATTCCACAAACAGCCACGGGTACCAGGACCTCGATCTACCCAATGGCCGGTCGCCACGCCACCCTCGCTGGCAACGCTACAGCGCTTGGCGGCGACCCCACCAGCGGCAGCGACCTCAACGCCCTGATCGAACCCGGCCGCATCGTTCGCCATTTCGCCGAAACCTGCCTCAAACGCTGGGGCGTCCCACTGAGCAAAACCCTCAACCTGAGCAATGCCGACCTGCTCCGATTCACCGGCGCCATCGTCAGCGACGAAGCTCGCTACAAGAAGATGCACAGCCAGTCCTACACCTATTTCACCGAGCTGGACAAAGGCGAGCGCTATGTCTCGCTGGGCAGCAAAGGCGTGCCGTTCTCGGCAGTCAAAGGCACGATCTACCGGCCGGCAACCGGACTGACCACGAGCCTGCTGGATATTTCCGGTTACCAGCATCTGCGTTGAAAAACGTTGAAGAATCGATAGCAACGTCCGGCAAAGAGTTCGTCCCGTTCCTACTTCACGTGATGCCTTGTCGGCTATCGCGAGCTGGTGGTGCGAACCTATAGTCGTGGGTGTCGCTGTGTGTTCAGCGACTCGGGCTTGGTCACCCGATTGGTTCGTGTATACGCATGCACTGTATGCTGCGGGCACTCATTTGCCTGCAGTTTATGGTGACTGTGTTTGGGACACCCTCGGGTGTGCCGGGTATGTGCACGATCCTCACCGGTTGACCAACCCGAACACAGTCGCCTCCTGTCGCTTGGTCACGATGTGGCGGCTTCATTTGCAGCATCTGAGGGTCGAAAAATGAAAGCACGCAGTCAATACACCACCGATCGCTACCGCCCACTCGAATCAAACCTCACCGACAGCAAACCGCTGATCATCGACACACAAGCCAACCCGCAGGACATCCTCGAGTGCGCCGTCCAGCGCCTGCGCGCCTCCAGCGACCTTCTGCAAACCCTGTACTGCCTGAGCTTCAAACAAGCCGACGTCGAAGACATCCCCCACATCACCCACGCCTTGTACCTGCTGACTCAGGACGGCTACGACCTGCTGCAAGTCGCACAGACACAAATGCTCAACTGGAAAGCGCCGGCCTAAGCCGAGCAGCCTTATCACCGCCGATCCCTGTCGGCGATCAACCACCAATCATCCTCATCAACACTTCAGCATTGCCTGAAAGTAAGTCACTGGCGTACATTGACCATGATTTTTATTGAGACTTCAGTCTTTACCCGCCGAGTAAGAGAGTTACTGGACGACGATGCCTACGCCACCTTTCAAAAGCAGCTGGTCGCAGACCCGTCCATTGGCGATGTAATCGAAGGGACCGGGGGGGTGCGTAAAGCACGAGTCGCCTCCAAAGGCCACGGTAAACGAGGAGGAGCACGGGTCATCTACTACCACTTCGTTTCAGCATCACAGATCGCGTTCTTGATGATTTACTCAAAAAATGAGCAGCAGGATCTTACTCATGACGAACGGAAAGCACTGAAGGCCATGATTGGAAAGTGGAGGTAACCATGAGCAAATTTTTTGATGAGCTGATGGAAAGCGTGCAGGAAATGGATGAGATTCTTCGGGGTGAAAAAAAACCTTCCCGCGAATTTCATGTGGATGCATTACAGGTTAAACAGATTCGCAAAGCGACGGGAATGACGCAGGCAAAGTTCGCAGCCTTGATTGATGTCCAGCTCGGGACGTTACGCAATTGGGAGCAAGGTCGTCGTCAGCCGACTGGCCCGGCTAAAGCATTGCTCAAGGCCATTCATAACGATCCTGTCCATGTGCTCAGTGCACTTGCTGATTGACAGGTTCTGAAGAAGTAGCCAAGCCAAAGCCAAAGCCCAGTCTTTGAGGCCAACCAGGCTGCATTTCAAATCGAAAATAAAAACCGCCCCAAAGGGCGGTTTTTTTTATTCACTGCAAACCACTACTTACAACTTCGGCCCAGCAGCCTTGATCGCGTCGCTCACTTCGAACTTCTTGAAGTTCTCGATGAACAGACCGGCCAGTGCTTTCGCTGCCTCGTCGTACGCAGCCTTGTCAGCCCAGGTGTTACGTGGGTTGAGCAGGTTGGTGTCGACGCCCGGAACGGCCAGTGGCACGTCGAGGTTGATGGTGTCGAGGTGCTCGGTGGCTGCACCGATCAGAGCGCCGCTCTGGATAGCGGCGATCACTGCACGGGTGGTCGGGATGTTGAAGCGTTGGCCGACGCCGTAGCCACCGCCGGTCCAGCCGGTGTTGACCAGGTAGACCTTGGAGCCGAAGCCGCGGATGCGCTTGATCAGCAGCTCGGCGTATTCACCAGCCGGACGCGGGAAGAACGGTGCGCCGAAGCAGGTCGAGAAGGTCGACTTGATGCCGCTGCCCGAACCCATTTCAGTCGAGCCCACCAGTGCGGTGTAGCCGGACAGGAAGTGGTAGGCCGCTTGTTCTTCGTTGAGGATCGACACTGGCGGCAGTACGCCGGTCAGGTCGCAGGTCAGGAAGATCACCGCGTTTGGCTCGCCACCCAGGTTCTTCTCGGAACGTTTGGCAACGTGCTCCAGCGGATACGCCGCTCGGCTGTTCTGGGTCAGGCTGACATCGGCGTAGTCGGCGTGCTTGGCATCGTCAATGACGACGTTTTCCAGCACCGCGCCGTGCTTGATGGCTTTCCAGATGACCGGCTCGTTCTTCTCGGAGAGGTCGATGCACTTGGCATAGCAACCGCCTTCGATGTTGAACACCACGCCTTCGCCCCAGCCGTGTTCGTCGTCACCGATCAGGTAACGGCTTTCGTCGGCCGAAAGAGTGGTTTTACCAGTGCCCGACAGACCGAAGAACAGGGTCACGTCGCCGTCTTCGCCGATGTTGGCAGCGCAGTGCATTGGCAGCACGTCAGCGGCCGGCAGCAGGAAGTTCTGCACCGAGAACATGGCTTTCTTCATCTCACCGGCGTAACGCATGCCGGCGATCAGCACTTTTTTCTGCGCGAAGTTGATGATCACGCAGCCGTCGGAGTTGGTGCCGTCACGCTCAGGCACGCACTCGAAGTTGGCGACGTTGAGCACTTGCCATTCTTCGCGGCCAGCCGGGTTGTACTGGGCCGGGTTGATGAACAGGCAACGACCGAACAGGTTCTGCCAGGCAGTCTGCGTGGTCATTTTCACGGCCAGGTAGTGATCTTCCGCCGCGCCTACATGCACGTGGGAAACGAAGTGCTCTTGCGCATTGTTGAAGGCCTCGACGCGAGCCCACAGGGCATCGAAATTGTCGGCCGGGAACTTGCGGTTGATCGGGCCCCAGGCGATAGCGGCCTGGGTGGAAGGCTCTTCAACGATGA
Source organism: Pseudomonas sp. FR229a (assembly GCF_030209115.1). Taxonomy (NCBI): domain Bacteria; kingdom Pseudomonadati; phylum Pseudomonadota; class Gammaproteobacteria; order Pseudomonadales; family Pseudomonadaceae; genus Pseudomonas; species Pseudomonas sp. FR229a. The sequence continues at coordinate 80,553 of NZ_JARVSP010000015.1, forward strand.
AACGGTCGACTGGCGAACGGCCGGTGCGGTGACCGGTGCGAACAACCAGAGCGCCGGTATCGGCAAGCTCGCCTTCACCGCGATTCAGGGCTTCTTTTACCAGATCATCAACACTCAGATCGGTGTACACGGCGTTATTGGCTTGCGTCATGAGGTTCCCCGTCGGCCAGTGGCCGAGTGTGCTCCAAACGTTTTGTAGTAGAAAGTCGTGCACTACTACCGCGAAAAAAGTGGGCCGGATTATGCCAGAAAAGCCCAAAAAGAGTAGGGTCCTCCCGTCGTAACGGCGTTATTCCGTCATTACGCAGTGAATTTACCTGCGCTGAACCGTTTTAGTGACGGGTATCTGACGGCGTATCGACGCCCGCGCCAGCGAACAATTGAGCGATATCGGCCGCGTCGAACAGGTACTGCTGATTGCAGAACTGGCAATCGATCTCGACTTTGCCGCCCTGCTCGGCTGCCAGCGCCAGCGCATCTTCCAGCCCAAGACTGACCAGCGCATTGCCAGAGCGTTCCCGCGAGCAGCTGCAACTGAAGCGCAGATGCTGCACATCGAACAGGCGGACCTGCTCTTCGTGGTACAGGCGATGCAGCACGGTTTCATTGTCCAGGCTGAGCAGCTCATCGGCGCTCAAGGTGCTGGCCAGTGCGGTGAGGTGCTGCCAGCTGGCGGCCCGTTCTTCTTCGTCTTTCAAGCGATCGGCGGGCAATTGCTGCAGCAGCAGGCCACGGGCACGACGACCATCGGCGAACAGCTTGAAGCGCGTGCCGACTTGCTGCGACATGACGAAATAATTGGTGAAGCAATCGGAGAGGGTTTCGCCGTCGAGATCGACAATGCCCTGATAGCGCTGGCCCACAGTCGGATCGACAGTCAGGGCGAGAACGCCGTTCGGCATCAGGTCGCTGAGGGTGGCGTCCGCCGCGATCTGCTCGGCGTCATAGCGCGCCAGGCCACGGATTTCGCGCTCGCTGGAGCACTCGATCATCAGCAGCGGAATCGGCCCTTCCGAACGCGCCTGCAAGATCAGCAAGCCATCGAACTTCAGCGTGCCGACCAGCAACGACGCGGCCGCCATCAGTTCGCCGAGCAACTGCGCGACTGGCTCCGGGTACGGGTGCTTGGCGAGGACTTCGGCGTAGCTGCGCTCCAGCGCTACCAGTTCGCCGCGAGTGTCGCTGTCATCGAAGATGAAGCGTTGAGTGAAATCGGTATCCGCTAGGTCGGTCATAGGTCTGGGTATCTGAATGTGATGACAAAATGGTTACAAAACGTGAAAATTTGCGCTTGCTGGCACTTTTTTGGTGCCGGCGCTTTTCGCCATGGGAGGCATTTTATGAACAATCCGGGTTTGTTCCAATCAAGGTGGAACCTCGGCCGGCTGGTTCTGTGTAACGTAGTGCCGTTGGCGCTACTGGCTTTCTGGTTATGGCCTACCGGTCAGATGCTGTGTGTGATTTTCGACGAGTGGCTGTTTCGCTCGCTGAATGCACCGCTGGCCAGCAACCCGATATGGCTCCACATCTGGGCAATTGCAAGTCTGCGTCCGTTCGACATTGTCGTTGGCCTGATTCTGCTGACGCTGCTGATCAAGGGCGACTGGGTCTTCAGGGCGATCGACGTGCGCCGCGCATTCTTCGGTTTTTTCTCGATCCTGCTGTTGATGGTGGTGATTCGCGCGCTGTTTTCCAAATTCGCCGATCACATGGGCTGGCAGCACAGCAGCCCGTCGATGGTGATCGAGGGCGCCGTGCACATCAGCGATTACTTTCCGCATCTGGAAAAAACCTGGGAGCTGAAGGATCGTTCGGGCCAGAGTTTCCCGGGTGATCATGCCTCGGTGCTGTTGATCTGGGCGTTGTTCATGGGCGTGTTCAGCCGCACCGTCGGCCAGTTTTTCACGGTCTGGGGTCTGGCAGTGCTGTTCATGTTGCCGCGCCTGGTGGCCGGCGCGCACTGGGGCCAGGACGATTACATCGGTGGCGTGCTGCTGGCGGTCTGGGCGTTGGGCTGGGGTTACTACACACCCTTTGCCTGGCACGCGTCGAACTTCTGGTTGAAGCTGACCGCGCCGGTTTTCGCGCTGCTGGGCAAGTTGCCGCTGGTGTCGCGGATGAGTGTGGTGTCTGCCGCACGCTGATGAACCTGTGGCGAGGGAGCTTGCTCCCGCTCGGTTGCGCAGCAGTCGCCATACCGGTCGGTGCATTTGTCGCTTGAGGCGCACTGCTCGACGGTACAGGGCGTCCTTCGGCCGCCAGCGGGAGCAAGCTCCCTCGCCACAATAGTGTTCAACTCACGTCATTCGTTGCTGCTACCGCGAAACTTGAACAGATCGCGCCGCTGCTTCTTGCTCGGCTTGCCATCGGTGCTCACGCCCAACGACCCTGCCTTGCGCATTGCCGCAGCCGCTTCACGCTTGGCGATACTCGCCTCGGTCTCGGCGTACAAGGTCTGCGCCTCGGGTGCGCCTCGACGCACGATCGACAAGGCCTCGACCCTCACGGTGCGCACTTCGAAGCCGGTGCGAATCTCGAACTCATCGCCTATGCGTGGTTCCTTGCCCGGTTTGCAGCGTTCGCCACGACAGTGCACCTTGCCACTTTCAATGGCCGCTTTGGCCAGGGCACGGGTTTTATAGAAACGTGCCGCCCATAGCCATTTATCGAGACGGACCTTGTCGTCCTCCTCCTGTTTCTGCGCCATATGAATTCCTCGTTCAGCCAGTAGTCGGAACTGTACTACCGTTTCTGTCGGGCGCAAGAACTCGGCCCACCAGATAGACTGTGATCTTCGCCGCATGACCGGCCTGGAGTGACCGAGTGACAAAATTCCCGACTTCATTGACCTCGCCCAAGGGCGGTTGCCAGGGCTGCCAGCAAAGCGAGCCGCTGGACTTCGATTTTGCCTTCGCCTTCCAGCCGATCGTCGACCTGCGCGATCAGTCCGTGTTTGCCCACGAAGCACTGGTGCGAGGCGTGGCAGGAGAAGGCGCACTGTCCGTGTTAAATCAGGTTACAGAAGACAACCGCTACCGTTTCGACCAGCTCTGCCGGACCCGCGCCATCGAAGGTGCGGCGAACCTTAATATGCAGACACACTTGTCGATCAACTTTTTGCCCAACGCCGTCTACCGTCCAGAGCTGTGCATTCGCAGCACGCTGGAGGCCGCACGAAAACACAACTTTCCGCTCGACCGGCTGATTTTCGAAACCCTGGAAATCGAGCACGTAGATAATTATCGCCATTTGACCAATATTCTGCGTGAATACCGCGAATTCGGCTTCAAGACCGCCATCGACGATTTCGGTGCCGGCTATTCGGGGCTCAATCTGCTGGCTGATTTCCAACCGGACCTGATCAAACTCGACATGGCGCTGATCCGCGATGTCGATCAAGACCGTGTCCGTCAGGTGATCGTGCGGGGGATTGTCACAATGTGTGCGGAGTTGAACGTTACAGTCATCGCCGAGGGCATCGAGAGCGTCGGGGAACGGGATTTCCTCGCGGACTGTGGAATATTTCTGATGCAGGGCTACTGGTTCGCCAAACCTGCGTTCAAAGCGTTGCCCCGGGTGCCAGACGAGGCCTGGAAGCGTTAACTCTTGGGTTTTTTCTTTGAAGACATTTGATCATTTGACCGTTGTTGGTCTGCGCGAGTGGGTGGCGCTCCCGGGCCTGGGAGTCGCCGGTCTGCGCGCGAAAATCGACACCGGCGCCAGCACTTCCAGCCTGCACGCCACCGATATCGAACCGTTCGAGCGCGACGGCGAGAAATGGGTGCGCTTCACCGCGCATCTGGGCACGGTGGTGCAATTGCGTCACCGGCGCTGCGAAGCCCCGCTGGTCACGCGCAAAACCATCAAAAGCTCCAATGGCCATGCGCAGGTGCGCTACGTGATCAGCACCACGCTGGCCCTGGGTGATCGAGTCTGGCCGGTGGAATTCACCCTGGCCTGCCGCAAGTCCATGCGCTATCGCCTGTTGCTCGGTTCCAAAGCCCTGATCGATGGCCAGTTGGTGGTCAATCCGGGCATCAAATATGTACAAGACAAGCCGGTGTTCCCGGTATCTACCTCCTCCACAGGTGTTGCATGAAGATCGCTGTGCTGTCGCGTAATCCGCGTCTGTATTCCACCCGCCGTCTGGTCGAAGCCGGAATCGAGCGCGGGCATGAAATGGTGGTGATCGACACCTTGCGCGCCTACATGAACATTGCCAGCCACAAGCCGCAGATCCACTACCGCGGCAAACCGCTGGAAGGTTTTGATGCGGTGATCCCGCGGATCGGCGCGTCGGTGACGTTCTACGGCTGCGCGGTGTTGCGTCAGTTCGAAATGATGGGCGTGTTCCCGCTCAACGAGTCGGTGGCCATTGCTCGCTCCCGGGATAAATTGCGTTCGTTGCAGCTGCTGTCGCGGCGCGGAATCGGTTTGCCGGTCACCGGTTTTGCCCACTCGCCAGACGATATTCCCGACCTGATCGCCATGGTCAACGGCGCACCGCTGGTGATCAAGGTGCTCGAAGGCACTCAGGGCATCGGCGTGGTGCTGTGCGAAACCGCAACAGCGGCAGAGTCGGTGATCGAAGCGTTCATGGGCCTGAAGCAGAACATCATGGTCCAGGAATACATCAAGGAAGCCGGCGGCGCGGATATCCGCTGCTTCGTGGTCGGCGACAAGGTGATCGCCGCGATGAAGCGCCAGGCCAAACCGGGCGAGTTCCGTTCCAATCTGCATCGCGGCGGCAGCGCCAGCCTGATCAAGATCACCCCGGAAGAACGCATGACCGCGTTACGCGCCGCCAAGGTGATGGGCCTGGCGGTGGCGGGCGTGGACATTCTGCGTTCCAATCACGGGCCGCTGGTGATGGAAGTGAATTCGTCGCCGGGACTGGAAGGGATCGAGACTACCACCGGCAAGAACGTGGCCGGGATCATCATCGAACACCTGGAAAAGAATGGCGGGCCGAATATGACCCGGACCAAGGGCAAGGGCTAAAGCGAAGAGCAAGAGCCCCTCACCCTAACCCTCTCCCATAGGGAGAGGGGACCGATTGGGGGATATCGGAGAACTACGCCGACTTGAACGAGCAACACTGAATCCATAATCGACCGAATTTTGCAGGTCGATGCATGACGCCAGACACTTCGGTCGGCACCCTCTCCCTCTGGGAGAGGGCTGGGGGTGAGGGGCTTTTGATCTACACAGCATCCCGGGGCAACATCAATCCCAGCGGCAATCTCACCCGCGCCTCAAGCCCACCTCCGGACCGGTTGCGCAATTCGACATTGCCGCCATGCATCGCCGCAATCCTTTTCACGATCGCCAGTCCCAGCCCGGTACCTTTGCCACCGCGAGCCCGATCGCCTCGGGTAAACGGGTTGAAAATTGCCTCAAGCTCCGACGGATCGATCCCCGCGCCACGGTCCATCACACTCAGGACTACGTACGGCGCGCTGGTATCTCCCGACACATAGGCCGCCACTTCCACGCCGGTGCCGGCATGGTTCAAGGCGTTACCGATCAGGTTGTTGAGCAGGCGTTTCATCGACACGCGACGCAGCGGGAATGGCTGAATCGGTTCCAGACGCAAACGCACTTTTTCTTCGTTCTGGTTATACGGCGCGGCGACTTCACGCACCAGATCACTGAGGTCGACTTCTTCCACCGATTCGTCGCGACCGTCGCGAATGAACGCGAGGAACTGGTCGAGAATCGCGTCCATGTCCTCGATGTCGCGGACCATGTCGTCGGTGAGGTCGGTGTGGTCGCCCATCAATTCCAGCGACAGGCGCAAGCGTGTCAGCGGCGTGCGCAAGTCATGGGACACCCCCGCCAGCATCAGCTCACGTTCGCGTCCGGCCTGTTCTACGTCTTCGGCCATCTGGTTGAACGCGCGGTAGACCTCGGTCATTTCGCTGGGCGTATCGCTGATCGGCAGGCGCACGCTGCGGCCCTGGCCAAGTTGCCGCGCGGCATAGACGAGTCGCTTCAACGGCTGGTTGAGCTGGCTGACGAAAATCCATGCCGACGCTGTGGACAAGAGGCCGATGGCGAGGAACCAGCCGAGCACGTTCCAGATTTTCTGACCGCGCAGCGGATGTGGATACAACGGTACTTTCAGCCAGCCATCGCCCAGGCTCGGCGCGCGAACCCACAACGCCGGCGGCGAATGCATGCGCAAACGCACTTCGGTGTCGGCACCCAGTTCCGCCTGCATCTGCCGCTGATAGATTTCGCTGTACGGCCAGTGCTGTTCGCCTTCCGGCACACCGGCACCGACCACACGAATCAGGGTCGCGGCATCGGCAATTTTTGCGCGGTTTTCTTCATCGGCGGCCCAATAGGCGCGCAGCGTCAGAGCGACACCGTGACTGTATTGGCGATCCACCAGCACGTCCTCGTTCATCAACAGATAAACCAGGGTCAGCGCCTTGGAAAACAGCACGACGATAAGCACCAGCCAAAGGGTGCGAGAGAAAAAGCTTTGGGGGAACCAGACGGGGGTTTTCATCTTTAACCGCTACACACTTGCAGGAGCGAGCAATGCTCGCATATTGCGGATTGCGAGTCTGTGGCAATGGCCGTGCGACCAATACCGGCAGACCCGCTCCTACAAATCACCGATCACTTGGTGGCGGTGCCATCCGGTACGAACACGTAGCCCACGCCCCAGACGGTCTGGATGTAGCGCGGTTTCGACGCATCGGGTTCGATCATCCGGCGCAGACGCGAGATCTGCACGTCGATGGAACGCTCCAGCGCATCCCATTCCCGGCCACGGGCGAGGTTCATCAGTTTGTCGCGGGTCAGCGGCTGACGCGCGTTCATCACCAGCGCCTTGAGCACAGCGAACTCACCGGTGGTGAGCATGTGCACTTCATCGCCCCGCTTGAGTTCGCGGGTGGCCAGTGACAACACGTAATCACCGAAGGTGACGTTTTCGTCTTCACTGCCCGGCGCGCCCGGTACCGGTGCGGCCTGACGGCGCAATACGGCTTTGACCCGCGCCATCAGCTCGTCCGGGTTGAACGGCTTGGCCAGGTAATCGTCGGCGCCCAGTTCGAGGCCCTTGATACGGCTCAGCTCATCGCCCTTGGCGGTGAGCATGATGATCGGAATCTGGTTGTTCGCGCCACGCAGGCGGCGGCACGCGGTCAGGCCGTCTTCGCCCGGCAGCATCAGGTCGAGGACGACCAGATTGAACACTTCACGCGCCAGCAGACGATCCATCTGCTCGGTGTTCGGAACGGTACGGGCACGGTAGCCCTTGCTGACGAAGAAACGCTCCAGCAGGCTGCTCAGCCCCGGATCGTCATCAACGATAAGAATTTTTTCGCCTTCAGCCGTTTGTGCAGTGCTGCTCATTGGATGCTCCTTTTAGCTCGGCGCGCATTATGGCGTAGCTGCCGTTATACGCACCGTGTGCATTGTTAGCAGATTTTTCCTTCACTGCCAGAAAACCGGGGTTTATGCCTACAGCCTGCAACGCCCCCGAATGACAGAACGCTGGTTATAATGCGCGGCGTTTTGCGCCAGGCAACGTCTGAATCGTTACCGTAAGTGGCCGGTATTTTTTCCGGCCCTGTGCAGCAACTGTTCGATTTCACGGGTCAATGGGCAGCCTCTTGATCCAGGCAGCGGCCATTTTCCAGCCGCTCAATCAGCCTCCAGGCCTTTATCAGCGTGCCTGTGAGCCTGCTTTCACACTATGTCAGGTGGTTTTATGGACAGCATCAACAGCCGCATCGCCGAGGAACTCGGCGTACGCCCACAACAGGTCGAAGCGGCCGTCGCGCTACTCGATGAAGGTTCTACCGTTCCCTTCATCGCCCGTTACCGAAAAGAAGTGACCGGCAGCCTCGATGACACCCAGTTGCGTCATCTGGAAGAACGCCTGCGCTACCTGCGAGAACTCGACGAACGGCGCATCAGCATCCTCGCCAGCATCGAAGAGCAAGGCAAACTCACCCCGGCCCTCGAGCGTGACATCAAGCTCGCCGACACCAAGACGCGCCTCGAAGACCTGTACCTGCCGTACAAGCAGAAGCGCCGCACCAAAGGCCAGATCGCCCTCGAAGCCGGCCTCGGCGAACTGGCCGACGGCCTGTTCAACGACCCGAACCTGGCGCCGGAAACCGAAGCCGCGCGCTTCGTCGATGCCGAAAAAGGCGTGGCCGACGTCAAGGCTGCGCTGGAAGGCGCCAAGTACATCCTCATGGAGCGTTTCGCCGAAGACGCCGCCCTGCTGGAAAAACTGCGTAATTTCCTCAAGCAGGAAGCGATCCTCAGTGCCCGCGTCATCGCTGGCAAGGAAGAGGAAGGCGCCAAGTTCCGTGATTACTTCGAACACGACGAGCCGCTGAAAAGCATGCCGTCGCACCGCGCCCTGGCGATTTTCCGCGGTCGCAACGAAGGCATTCTCAGCTCCGCGCTGAAAGTCGGCGATGAGCTGCCCGGCACCATGCACCCGTGCGAAGGCATGATCGCCCAGCAGTTCGGCATTCAGAACCAGAACCGCCCGGCGGACAAATGGCTGAGCGAAGTAGTGCGCTGGACCTGGAAGGTCAAGCTCTACACCCACCTGGAAACCGACCTGCTCGGTGAGTTGCGCGACGGCGCCGAAACCGAAGCGATCAACGTTTTCGCGCACAACCTGCACGACCTGCTGCTGGCCGCTCCGGCCGGCCCGCGCGCCACCCTGGGCCTCGACCCGGGTCTGCGCACCGGCTGCAAGGTTGCTGTAGTCGACTCCACCGGCAAGCTGCTCGATCACGCCACGGTTTACCCGCACGTGCCCCACAACAAATGGGATCAGACCATCGCCATCCTCGCCGCGCTATGCGCCAAGCACTCGGTGGACCTGATCGCCATCGGCAACGGCACCGCCAGCCGTGAGACCGACAAGCTGGCGATCGAGCTGATCAAAAAATATCCAGCGATGAAGATGACCAAGGTCATGGTGTCCGAAGCCGGCGCCTCGGTGTACTCCGCATCGGAACTGGCGGCCAAGGAATTCCCGGACCTCGACGTGTCGATCCGTGGTGCCGTGTCGATCGCCCGTCGTCTGCAGGACCCGCTCGCCGAGCTGGTGAAAATCGACCCGAAATCCATCGGTGTCGGCCAGTACCAGCACGATGTCTCGCAGCTGAAACTGGCGCGCGGTCTTGACGCGGTGGTCGAGGACTGCGTGAACGCCGTGGGCGTGGATGTGAACACCGCCTCCGTGGCCCTGCTGGCGCGGATCTCCGGCCTCAATGCGACGCTGGCGCAGAACATCGTTGCTCACCGTGACGAACACGGCGCATTCAAGACCCGTGCGGCGCTGAAAAAAGTGGCGCGACTGGGCGAAAAAACCTTCGAACAAGCCGCCGGTTTCTTGCGGGTGATGAACGGCGACAATCCGCTGGATTCTTCGGCGGTGCACCCGGAAGCCTATCCGCTGGTGCAGCGTATTGCCGCGCAAACCGACCGTGATATTCGCTCGCTGATCGGCGATGCCGCGTTCCTCAAGCGTCTGGATCCGAAGAAATTCACCGACGAAACCTTCGGTCTGCCGACCGTCACCGACATCCTGCAAGAACTGGAAAAACCCGGTCGCGATCCACGTCCGGAGTTCAAGACTGCCGAGTTCCAGGAAGGCGTCGAAGACCTCAAGGATCTGCAACTGGGGATGATCCTCGAAGGCGTGGTAACCAACGTTACCGCGTTCGGTGCATTCGTCGACATCGGCGTGCATCAGGATGGTCTGGTGCACATCTCGGCGCTGTCGGAGAAGTTCATCAAGGACCCACGCGAAGCGGTCAAGGCCGGTGACGTGGTGAAAGTGAAAGTCATGGAAGTCGATATCCCGCGCAAACGCGTCGGCCTGTCGATGCGCATGAGCGACACCCCGGGCGAAAAAATCGACGGCGCCCGTGGCTCGCGTCCGGGCTCGGCACCGCGCCAGTCCTCCGGCAACGCGCCGCGCAAGGAAACCGCGACCGCCGCGCCGGTGAACAACGCGATGGCCTCGCTGTTCGCCAACGCCAAGCAGTTGAAGAAACGCTGATGGAAATGCCGGCCGGGCTCGTCGAGAGCGCGTTTTTCAAGCTGTTGGGCTGCCGCCTCCACAGCCTCGAAACCGGGGTCGCGCAAGTCGCCCTGGCGCTTGAGCCCGAACTGCGCAATCGCGGCGGCAAGCTGCACGGCGGCGCGCTGTTCAGTCTGGTCGACATTGCCATGGGCCTGGCTTGTTCCAGCAGCCATGGCTTTGATCAGCAGAGCGCAACCATCGAGTGCAAGATCAACTACATCCGCGCCGTTTCCGACGGCGAGGTGCTGTGCACGGCCCGGGTGATCCACCCGGGCCGGCGCACGCTGGTGGTCGAAGCCGAGGTGATGCAAGGCGACAAGCTGGTCGCAAAAGCGCAAGGCACCTTCGCTGTCCTGTAGATGTTGCTCATCATTTTGAGTTAATTTCGGCGCAACGAATCCTGTGGGAGCGAGCCTGCTCGCGAAGACGGTGTGTCAGTCGACGGTGATATTGACTGCAAAACCCTCTTCGCGAGCAGGCTCGCTCCCACAGGGATTGTGCAGTTCTTGACTGACCGGCAAATGGCCTGCCGCTACAAAACCAGGCGATCACGCCAGTTTCAACTTCACCCTTGTAGACCGTCCTGCCCACCCCCATATTGGGGCGACTGACGCGTGAAGGAATCCAAATTGAGCGAACATCTCAACCGCCGCCTGGCTCTGCTCGGCGAGCGCGCCAACCTCTCTCTGCTCAAGCAGTGCCTGCACGGTATCGAACGTGAATGCCTGCGTGTGACCAGTGAAGGTCGCCTGGCGCAAACGCCGCACCCCGAAGCCCTGGGTTCCGCGCTGACCAACGAACAGATCACCACCGACTACTCCGAGTCGCTGCTGGAATTCATCACGCCTGCCCTGCCGGATCCTGCCGACACGCTGGCGAGCCTGGACAAGATTCACCGCTTTGCCTACAGCAAGCTCGGCAACGAGTACCTGTGGAGTCCATCGATGCCGTGCCCGTTGCCGGCCGAGGAAGACATCCCGATTGCCTATTACGGCACCTCCAACATCGGTCAGCTCAAGTACGTCTATCGCAAGGGCCTGGCCCTGCGCTACGGCAAGACCATGCAGTGCATCGCCGGGATTCACTACAACTTTTCCCTGCCGGAACAGCTCTGGCCATTGCTGCGCGAGGCCGAAGGCTTCGTCGGCACTGATCGCGATTTCCAGTCGGTGTCCTATATCGCGCTGATTCGCAACTTCCGCCGCTACAGCTGGCTGCTGATGTACCTGTTCGGTGCCTCGCCGGCACTGGATGCCGGTTTCCTGCGCGGGCGTTCACATCAACTCGAACAGCTTGATCCGGACACGCTGTATCTGCCTTATGCGACCAGCCTGCGCATGAGCGATCTCGGTTATCAGAGCAACGCCCAGGCCGGCCTGACGCCCTGCTACAACGATCTGGCCAGTTACACCGACAGCCTGCGCGAAGCGGTGGCCACGCCTTACGCGCCGTACGTTGAAGTCGGCACGCACAAGGATGGCGAGTGGGTGCAGCTCAACACCAACATCCTGCAGATCGAAAACGAGTACTACTCCAACATCCGCCCGAAACGCGTGACCTACACCGGCGAACGGCCGATCCAGGCGCTGATGGCGCGCGGCATTCAATACGTCGAAGTGCGCTGCCTGGACATCAACCCGTTCCTGCCGATGGGCATCGACCTCACCGAATCGCGCTTCATCGACGCCTTCCTGCTGTATTGCGCGCTGAACGACAGCCCGCTGCTGACCAACACTTCGTGCGGCAACGCCACCTCGAACTTCCTCAGCGTGGTCAAGGAAGGCCGCCGTCCGGGCCTGCAATTGCAGCGTGACGGTCAGCCGGTCGAGATGAAGCAATGGGCGGCCGAGTTGCTCGAGCAGATTGCTCCGCTGGCGGCGATGCTCGATCAGAGCGTCGGCGGCGATGCCCACAGCAAGGCGCTGGATGCCCAACTGGCCAAGGTCAACGACCCGTCCCTGACGCCATCGGCGCAGGTGCTGGCCGCCATGGCCGAGCACAAGGAAAGCTTCGCGCAGTTCTCCCTGCGCCAGAGCCAGGTCCATGCCGAGTTCTTCCGTCGCGAACCGCTGGCGGCTGACGAGCAAGCGAAGTTTGAAGAACTGGCCCGGGCGTCGCTGGCACAGCAGACCGAGCTTGAGCAGAACGAAGTCGGCGATTTCGATGTGTTTGTCGGCGCGTATCAGGCGAGTATCCTGGCGATCAGTAACTGATCAAATTTCTCTGTGGCGAGGGAGCTTGCTCCCGCTCGGCTGCGCAGCAGTCGCAAATTATCCAATGCGGCGCATCAGATGAAATGCGTTAACGGATTTGGGAGTCCTTCGGCCTCCAGCGGGAGCAAGCTCCCTCGCCACAAGTCCCAACCGCTCGCTGTGCTTAGATTTTTCCGCTCATAAGCTCATTCGAAAAAGTTATTTATTTCTAGATTCTTAGATCATTTAGTCTCCGTTCACGCCGACATTCGGTCGCCTGATCTGGAGCTCCCAATTGAAACTGAATTTCCCGCTTCGCCTGCTCGCCGTGGCCTCTCTGGCTGCTGCAAGCTTCCTGGCCCAGGCGGCCGATCTCACCGTTGCCTACCAGACCACCGTCGATCCGGCGAAGGTCGCTCAGGCCGACGGGGCCTACGAGAAAGCCACCAAGGCCGACATCAGTTGGCGCAAGTTCGATAACGGCGCCGACATCATCGCCGCCATCGCGTCCGGGGATGTGCAGATCGGCTACCTCGGTTCGAGCCCGTTGACCGCCGCGATCACCCGCAAAGTGCCGGTGGAAACCTTCCTGATTGCCACGCAGATCGGCGCCGCTGAAGCGCTGGTCGCGCGCGACGGCTCCGGCATCAAAACGCCGCAGGATCTGATCGGCAAGAAAATCGCCGTGCCGTTCGTGTCCACCGGGCATTACAGCCTGCTCGCCGCGCTCAAGCACTGGAACATCGATCCGTCGAAAGTCACCGTGCTCAACCTCGCGCCGCCGGCGATTATCGCCGCGTGGAAACGCGGCGACATCGACGCCACTTACGTTTGGGACCCGGCACTGGGCGTGGCCAAGGAAAACGGCAAAGTGCTGATCACCTCCGGCGAGCTGGCCAAGTTCGGCGCGCCGACATTCGATGCGTGGATCGTGCGCAAGGACTTCGCCGAGAAGCATCCGGACATCGTCACCGCGTTTGCCAAGGTCACCCTCGACGCCTACGCCGACTACCGCAAGGATCCGAAAGCGTGGCTGGCGAATCAGTCCAACGTCGACAAATTGGTGAAACTGTCCGGCGCCAAGGCCAGCGACATTCCGTTGCTGCTGCAGGGCAACGTCTACCCGCTGGCGGCGGATCAGGTCAGTGACCTCGGCGCGCCGACCACCAAAGCCATCACCGACACCGCCGCGTTCCTCAAGGAGCAGGGCAAGGTCGAAGCCGTGCTGCCGGATTACGCGCCGTACGTCAGCGCCAAATACATCACCAACTGAACCGGAGATCACAGCGATGGCCTTGCTACAGCTGGAGCGCATCAGCGCACAGTACCCGGGCAGCCCGGAGCCGGTGCTGGCGGATATTTCTCTGACCCTGGGGCCGCAGCAATTGCTGGTCGCCCTTGGCCCGTCCGGCAGTGGCAAGACTTCACTGTTGAACCTGATTGCCGGTTTCGTCGAACCAAGTGCCGGGCGCATCACCCTTGACGGCGTGCCGGTCAAAGGCCCGAGCGCCGAGCGCGGCGTGGTGTTCCAGGACGACGCCTTGCTGCCCTGGCAGGACGTGCTCGCCAACGTTGCCTTCGGCCTCGAACTGGCCGGTGTCGGCAGAGACAAACGCGAGCAGCGCGCTCGGGAAATGCTCGCACTGGTCGATCTCGCCGGTTTCGAAGACCGGCGCATCTGGCAATTGTCCGGGGGCCAGAAACAACGCGTCGGCCTCGCCCGCGCCCTCGCCGCCGATCCACGCGTGCTGCTGATGGACGAACCCTTCGGCGCGCTTGATGCATTTACCCGCGAGCAGATGCAGGAGCTGTTGCTGCAAGTCTGGCAGCGCACCGCCAAACCGGTTTTCCTGATTACCCACGACATTGAAGAAGCGGTGTTCCTCGCCACGGACCTGATTCTGCTGGCACCGAATCCAGGGCAGATCGTTGAGCGTCTGCAGCTGGATTTCGGTCAGCGTTACGCCGCTGGCGAGTCGGCCCGCGCGATCAAATCCGATCCGCGATTTATCGAAACCCGCGAACACGTGTTGAGCAAAGTCTTCTCGCAACGCAACGCCGTACCCCGGCAGGAGCGCGCATGAGCAGTTACGACGTTTCCGCTGCGGCGGTGAAAACCCCTTCGGTGAGCATTCCGGTACGCCGTAGCCTCAGCACGCGCTGGATCAGCCTGCTGACCCTGTTCGGCCTGTTGGCGATCTGGTGGGCGGTGACCGCTAGCGGCCTGATCGAACCGCTGTTCCTGCCGCCACCTTCTGCCGTGTTGCAAAAGGGCTGGCTGCTGGCGACTTCCGGATACATGGATTCGACGTTGTGGCAGCACTTGGGCGCCAGCCTGAGCCGCATTGGTCTGGGCTTGGGCTTTGCCATCCTGACCGCCGTGCCGGTGGGCATTGCCATCGGCGCCAACCGCATCGCCCGTGGCGTGCTCGATCCGCTGATCGAGTTCTATCGCCCTATCCCGCCGCTGGCCTATCTGCCGCTGATCGTGATCTGGTGCGGCATCGGCGAGTTGTCGAAAGTGCTGCTGATCTACCTGGCGATTTTCGCGCCGATTGCCATTGCCACAGCGACCGGTGTGCGCACGGTCGACCCGGCAAAACTGCGCGCGGCGCAGTCGTTGGGCGCGACGCGCGCGCAGCTGATTCGCCATGTGATTCTGCCCAGCGCCTTGCCGGACATTCTCACTGGCGTGCGCATTGGCCTGGGGGTTGGCTGGTCGACCCTGGTCGCCGCTGAGTTGATCGCGGCCACCAGTGGCCTGGGTTTCATGGTGCAATCGGCCGCGCAATTTCTGGTCACCGATGTGGTGGTGCTGGGGATTCTGGTCATCGCCCTGATCGCCTTCGCCATGGAGATGGGCCTGCGCGCCTTGCAGCGCAAACTGGTGCCGTGGCACGGCCAGGCGCACTGACAATTTTCAAATCAATCCCCTGTGTAGGAGCTGCCGAAGGCTGCGATCTTTTGATCTTGTTTTTAAAAAGATCAAGATCAAAAGATCGCAGCCTTCGGCAGCTCCTACATAGGGTGATGACCGCAATTGACGAGAAAGACCATGAGCAGCCTCAACATCACCCCATTAAGCTCGGCCCTCGGCGCGCAGATCAGCGGCGTCGACATCAGCCAGCCGCTGAGCCTGGAACACCGCGACGCCATCGAACAGGCGTTGCTCAAATATCAGGTGCTGTTCTTCCGTAACCAGCCGATCGAGCCGGCGCAGCAAGCACGTTTCGCGCATTATTTCGGCGACCTGCACATTCATCCGATCTACCCGAACGTGCCGGAGCAACCGGAAGTACTGATCCTCGATACCGCCGTCACCGACGTGCGCGACAACGCGATCTGGCACACCGACGTGACCTTCCTGCCGACGCCGGCGATGGGCGCCGTGCTCAGCGCCAAGTTGCTGCCGGAGTTTGGTGGCGACACCTTGTGGGCGAGCGGTATCGCCGCGTATGAAGCGTTGTCGGCACCGATGAAAACCCTGCTCGAAGGGCTGACGGCGACCCATGATTTCACCCGGTCGTTTCCACTGGAGCGCTACGGCAATACCCCGGAGGCGCTGGCGCAGTGGGAAGAGGCGCGGCGCAAGAATCCACCGCTGTCGCACCCGGTGATTCGCACGCACCCGGTGAGCGGACGGCGCTCGCTGTTCGTCAGTGAGGGGTTTACCTCGAAGATCAACGAGCTCTCGGAAACCGAGAGCGAGGCGATCCTGAAGTTTCTGTTTGCCCACGCCACCCGGCCGGAATTCACCATTCGCTGGCGCTGGCAGCAAGACGACATCGCCTTCTGGGACAACCGCGTGACCCAGCATTACGCAGTAGACGACTACCGCCCGGCGCGGCGGGTGATGCAGCGGGCGACGGTGTTGGGGGATGTGCCGTTCTTTCGCTGAGCCCTGAACAGCAAAAGCCCCTCACCCTAACCCTCTCCCGGAGGGAGAGGGGACTGATTGGGGGATGCTTTAGAGGTACGCCGACCTGATATTGCTTTGCTGAATCCATAATCGACTCGGTATTTCAGGTCGATGTATGGCGCAAGACAACTTGGTCGGCTCCCTCTCCCTCCGGGAGAGGGCTGGGGTGAGGGTCGCTTATTCTGCCGTCGAAGGCTTCTCCCAAAGATTGATCCCGCCCTCCTGGGCAAACCGATCGATCTCCGCCAGCTCTTCAGCGCTGAAATTCAGATTCTTCAGCGCACCGACGTTCTCGATAATCTGCTCCGGCCGGCTCGCGCCGATCAGCGCCGAGGTGACCCGTGGATCGCGCAGCGTCCACGCCAGCGCCAGTTGCGCCAGGCTCTGGCCGCGACGCTGGGCGATCTCGTTCAATGCGCGCACATGGGCAATGTTGGCCTCGGACAAATGCGACGCCTGCAACGAACCGCCGCCCGGACGATTGACCCGTGCATCGGCCGGCACGCCGTTGAGGTATTTGTCGGTGAGCAAGCCCTGCGCCAGCGGCGTGAACGCGATCACGCCGGTGCCGAGCTCATCGGTGGTATCGAGCAGATCCTTTTCCACCCAGCGATTGAGCAGGTTGTACGCCGGTTGATGAATCAGCAGCGGCACTTTCCACTCTTTCAGCAACGCGGCCATTTCGCGGGTTTTCACTCCCGAATAGGACGAGATACCGATGTACAGCGCCTTGCCCTGCTGCACGGCGGTGGCGAGGGCGCTCGCGGTTTCTTCCAGCGGGGTATCCGGGTCGAAGCGGTGCGAGTAGAAGATATCCACATAGTCCAGACCGAGGCGTTGCAGACTTTGGTCGAGGCTCGCCAGCACGTATTTGCGGGAACCGCCGCCCTGGCCGTAAGGGCCGGGCCACATGTCCCAGCCAGCCTTGCTGGAGATGATCAGTTCGTCACGGTAATGCTTGAAGTCTTCGCGCAGCAGGCGCCCGAAATTGACCTCGGCGCTGCCGTACGGCGGGCCGTAGTTGTTGGCCAGATCGAAATGGTTGATGCCCAGATCGAACGCAGTGCGCAGCAAGGCGCGCTGGGTGTCGATCGGTGTGCTGTCGCCAAAGTTGTGCCACAGGCCCAGCGACAGTGCCGGCAGCACCAGACCGCTGCGGCCGACGCGGCGGTAGGGGATGGAGTCGTAGCGGTTTTCGGCAGCGGTGTAGGTCATCGAATCCTCTCTTGTCTGTCTTGAAATGGGTGTCGATTGCTCGTGTGGGAGCGAGCCTGCTCCCGAAGGCTGTTACGCAAATCTATTGCCGGGTCGAGTCAGGCCCAGATTCTGCCGCAACGTGCGGCCTTCATATTCAGTTCTGAACAAGCCACGCCTTTGCAGTTCCGGCACCACGCCTTTGGCGAAATCTTCCAGCCCGCCCGGCAGGTGCGGTACCAGCACGTTGAAGCCGTCCGCCGCGCCTTGCTCGAACCACTCCTGCAGGCGATCGGCAATCTGTGCCGGCGTACCGACCAGGCTGTAATGCCCGCGCCCGCCGGCGATCCTGCGACCGAGTCCGGCAAGGGTCAGGTTCTCCCGACCCGCCAGTTCGGTCAGCAGTTTCTGTCGACTCTGCTGACCGCTGTCAGTCAGCGGCAACTCTGGCAATGGCCCGTCCAGCGGGTACTTCGATAAATCGAAGTTGCCCAGCATACGCCCAAGCAGCGCGACGCCCACCTCGGGTTCGACCAATTGCTGAAACGTTTCACATTTCTCCTGCGCTTCGGCCTCACTGGCACCGACCACCACAAAAACCCCAGGCATGATTTTCAGCGAATCAGCACTGCGTCCGAACCTGGGCAAGCGTCCCTTGATATCGGCGTAAAACGCCTGAGCGGCGGCCAGCGAAGTCTGTGCGGTGAACACCACTTCAGCGGTTTGCGCGGCCAGCTCACGCCCGGCTTCGGAAGATCCGGCCTGGACAATTACCGGCTGCCCCTGTGGCGAGCGCGCGACATTCAGCGGGCCTTTGACCCGGAAATGTTCACCCACATGATCGAGCACGTGCAGCTTCTGCGGGTCGTAATAGGCGCCGCTGGCCTTGTCGCGGTGGAAGGCATCGTCCTCCCAACTGTCCCAGAGCCCGGTAACCACTTGATGAAATTCGCGGGCGCGGCTGTAGCGTTCGGCATGGCCGATGTGTGCGTCGCGGCCGAAATTCAGCGCCTCGGCGGCGTTGTCCGAAGTCACCAGATTCCATCCGGCACGTCCGCCCGACAAATGATCGAGCGAGGCGAACTTGCGCGCCACGTGGTACGGCTCGTTGTAACTGGTGGTGGCCGTGGCAATCAGGCCGATGTGCTCGGTCACCGCGCTCAGTGCCGAGAGCAACGTCAGCGGCTCGAAGTGATCGGAGCGCGCCATGCGGCTGGCGATGTCCTGGGTCGGTGCGGCGACGCTGTCGGCGACGAACAGTGCATCGAACTTCGCCGCTTCGGCGGTTTGCGCCAGACGTTTGTAATGGGCGAAATCCAGCCCCGCATCCGCCGGCACATCCGGGTGCCGCCACGCTGCCACGTGGTGCCCGGTGGCCATGAGAAACGCACCGAGTTTCATCTGTCGGCTCATCTCAGAAATCCTTGCGCAGTTGCACGCCAAAGTAGCGTTCGTCATCCCGCGGCACGGCGCGATAGATGTAGCTGCCGCCACTGGCCAGCAACGGCGAATAGGACTTGTCAGCGAGGTTCTTGCCGAGCAGGGCGACGCGCCAGCCATTGCTGTAATCGGCCAGGGCGAGACTGGCGTTCCACAGCCCATAGGCGCCCTGTTTGGTCTCGGGGTTCTGGCTGATGTCGTACTGCACTTCGCTCTGCCAGCTGTAATCGGTGCCCAATTCAATATCGAGGCCATTGTCCAGGGGGATTGTGTAGTCGGCGCGCACGTAGCTTTTCCAGTCCGGGCTGAACGGCAGTGGTTTGCCGTTGACGTTGCACGACGCCGCCGCGCCGGCCGGGCAGGCGAATTCGTCGATGCGTGCGCGGGTGTAGGCCAGGGCGCCGGAGAACTTCAGTTGCTGGCTGGCTTGCAGGGCGTAATCGAGTTCGACGCCTTCGCTGGTGACGCTGCCGGCGTTGATCAGACGCGTCACCACCTGCCCGGCGACGGTGTCGAAAAAGTTCGCCTGATAGTTGTCGTACTCGCTGTGGAAGATCGCCAGGTTGGTGGTCAGGCGATTGTTCCAGGAGGTGGCCTTGATCCCCGCCTCCCAGGTGTTTGAAGTCTCCGGTTTCAGTGCTTCGGTATCGCGCGGTTGCATGTTGAAGAACACGTTGTAGGCCGGGCCTTTGTAACCGCGCGAATAGGTCAGGTAAGTGGTGACGGTATCGCTCAGGTCGTACTGCAAGCCGAGGCGACCGGACCAGCCGTCTTCGTCCACCGAGCCTGAACTGCTTGTCGCGGGTTGAATGCCGCTGACCGTGGTGGCCGAGGTTGAAACGCGTCGGTGATCGTATTCGAGATCATCGTGGGTATAGCGCAGGCCTGCGATGCCACGAAAGTCCGAAGTGAAGTTCAGCGTGCTCTCGCCAAACACCGCGTAGCTGTCGCTGGTGGTGCTGTAATCGGCGACGCCACGGTCGGTGCGAGTGGGGGTGGTCAGGGTGCGCCGGTAGGTCTCGTCGTCCTTGCCGTGCATGTAGAACAGGCCGCCGACGTACTCGAGAAACTCGCCTTTCGGTGAGGCCAGACGCAACTCTTGCGAGTATTGGTCGAAGGCCAGATCGCCCTTGTCTGCGGTGCCGGGAAACGCGGCGGTGACGGTGCCGAGGCGATCGCCATCCTGATACTGGGTGTTGTCCCAGCCACGCCACGCCGTGATCGACGTCAGCGTGTAATCACCCAGTTGCCAGTCGAGCTGGCCGGACAGGCCTTTGTTGATGTCCTCGATGTGAGAGCGGGTATCGGTGTTGATATCGCGGTTGTGGCTGGTGGCATTCACCGGGCTCAGCGCGTTGGCGAAGGCCGGCGTCAGCGCTTGACTGACGACGCCATTGGGCGCGTCGTCGTGGGACTGCATGTAGTCAGCGATCAGGGTGAAAGTGACGTCGTCGTTCGGGGTGAATTCGAGTTTGCCGCGCACGCCGCGATGGTTGTAGCCGTTCACTTCATGGCCGTTGTGCTGATTGTCGACGTTGCCGTCGTATGTGCCGAACAAGGTGCTGATCGAGCCCTTCAGCGTATCCGGAATGAGGCTGCCGCCGAGGCCGTAACGGGTGCGACTTTCGTTGCCGCTGTAGTACGACTGATCGATGTAGCCGTGGGTCTCGGCGGTCGGTGCTTTGCTGGTGATGTTGAGTACACCGGCCGAGGCATTCTTGCCGAACAGCGTGCCTTGCGGGCCGCGCAGCACTTCGACGCGCTCAAGATCGAGCAGATCCAGCGTGGCCTGACCGGGCCGCGCATACACCACGCCATCGATCACCGTCGCCACGGTCGGCTCGACCCCGGGCGAGGTGGAAATGGTGCCGACGCCGCGCACGAATAACGAGGTGTCCTTGTTCGAGGCGCCGGTGCGGAAGTTCAACGAAGGCACTTGCTGAACGATGCTCGCCACGCCGTTGCGGTTGTCGCGTTCGAGCTGTTCGCCGTCGAGCACCGAAACTGCCACCGGTACTTTCTGCAGCGACTCTTCCCGGCGAGTCGCGGTCACCGTGACGGATTTCAGCGTCGGTTCCTGATCGCTGCTGTCAGCGGCCAACGCGGTGGGCAGCGGCAGCGCCGCCAGCCCGGTGAAAATCCAGCCCGCCGCGCGAATCGACTGCGTCAGTGTGTGTGTTGCCCCAGGAAAATTGCGCATAGGTATCCGCTCGGAAATGGCCCTGAACCGCTGCCGTTCTGCGACGACAGCGCCTGAATCTGTCTTGGGCATTCGCTCGAGCGAGTAGCAGACAACGCGCTTTGTTAGCGCTAACATCGCCAGTATTGGCACCTCGGCATAGAGCGTCCAATACTGAAAAATTCCTTTTATATGCGATTTGGTTTTTAGAAGGATCGAGCCTTGAGCGACGAGAAAACGCGCAAACGCCGAGGCGCCGGCCGAGTTACGCTGAATGCCGTGGCGCGTGCGGCCGGGGTGTCGGCGATTACCGTCTCGCGGTATTTCAATCAGCCCGAACAGGTTTCGCCTGAGCGTCGCGAGCGCATTGCGGCAGTGGTCGCCGAGTTGGGCTACGTGCCGAATCTGGTGGCGGGTGGCTTGGCCTCGGCGCGCGGGAAAATTGTCGGCATGGTCATTCCGAACATCTCCGGGCCGATCTTTGCCAACACGATCCAAGGCTTCAGCGACACCCTCAGTCGACACGGTTATCAGCTGTTGCTGGCGTCGAGTTATTTCGATATCGAGCAGGAAGAAAATGCCGTGCGCGCGTTTCTCGGCTGGTCGCCGGCAGCGCTGGTGCTGACCAGCCACTTCCACAGCGCAGGCACCGAGAAGATGCTGGCCGAGGCGGATATCCCGGTCATCGAAACCTGGGATTACCAGCCGGAACGCGGGCCGATGCAGATCGGCTTTTCGCATTTCGAAGTGGGCGTGACGGCGGCAAGGCATCTGCTGGAAAAAGGCTACCAACGCATCGCCTTCGTGCAAAACAGCGCGCCGGGGGACTTCAGTGCATTGGAGCGCCGCGATGGTTATGCCGCCACTCTGCGAGGCGCAGGGAGGGAGCCATGGTTCTTCGCCCCGGACGCCGACCGCGCACCGTTCGACGCCGGCAAGCAAGCGATGGAAGCCTTGATGAACGCCTCACCACGCCCCGACGCGATCATCTTCGCCAACGACAACCTCGCCGCCGGCGGCCTGCTCGCCGGGCAACGCGCCGGTTTGAAAATTCCCGAAGACTGCGCCGTTCTCGGCTTCGGTGATTACCCGTTCGCCGAGATGCTGTTGCCCAGCCTGAGCACGATCAAACCACCGGCATTGGAGATCGGTGTACTCGCCGCGACACGCGTGCTGGAAAGCCTTGGCGTGTTGCCGAGCGACGAAGTGCAGCGGCTGAATCTGCTGCAGTGCCAAGTGATCGAGCGCGAAAGCATCTGATGAATATGGCGGGGGCTGGATTGGCTATGCTCTAGAGGAGAACCTGGTGGCCCTATCGCGAGCAGGCTCACTCCTACAGGGAATGGGGTTGGCCACAGGATTTGTGGGCAGCCGCGACCCACTGTAGGAGTGAGCCTGCTCGCGAAGGCGGCCGATCAGGCAACACCCATCCACCAGGCCAAACCTGCCATGCACACCGCTATCATCATCTTCTTCGGCCTGGTCCTGCTCGCGCTGATGCTTTACATCGGCGAGCACATCGGCTTCAGCCGCCACACGCTGGCCTACGCTTTCGCAGCGCTGTGGCTGGCGTTGACGCTGATCAACGGGGCGGTCGGCGTGGTGCATGCGGGGCAGCCGTTGGGGACGGAGATTGCGATTGGCGGTGCGGTGTTCGGCGTGCCGGTGGCGGCGATGGTGTTGTTCATGGTGCTGAGGGCCGAGGCGTGAAACGTCCCGGCGCTCAGGGGCCATTCAACGCACCAGGTGGAGGAACTGCATGTGCCGTTCGTACTGGTCGAGGATGTCGTTGATGATCTGCTCTTTGGTGTAGCCGACCAGATCGTAGTCCTGACTGCCTTCGCTCAGGTGCACTTCGGCGCGGTAGTAGCGGCGATTGTTGAGTTGCTTGGAACCCATGCCGCCGCGCGCAAAGGACGGCGTGAAGTAGCCGCGCATCTGCACCTGATAGATGAACGGATGCTGTTCGCCATGGCCGATCTCCAGGCTGACGTTGTCATGCGCCGGATCCGGCTGAGTGACAACGTGCAGGCCTTTTTCGACAAATACGGCGGTCACTTCCTCGATCGCCGGACGTACCGTGCTTTCCATGAAGCGGTACACCTCGTCGCGGGACGGGAAGTGCACGGCCTGACTCAGGCGCTGTCGCCAGCCGCCGGTGCCGCGCCGCGAACCGGAGACCGGCGCCAGCGAATGCAGCTGCGCGATCTGCTTCTGCGATTCCAGATAGAACGCCTTGTGCAGACCCCACATCATCAGCAGCAGGATCAGCGAGAACGGCAACGAGGTCAGCACCACCGCTGACTTCAGCGCATCGATGCTGCCGGAGAACAGCAGCGCACTGGTGATCAGCGCGGTCATCGCGCCCCAGAACACCCGCAGCCATTTCGGCCCGTCTTCATCCGGGTTGCCGCCCTTGGCCGACAGCGTCGAGAGCACCACGGTGCCGGAGTCCGCCGAGGTGACGAAGAACACGAAGCTGATGAACACCGTCACGGCGATAACGGTTTTGCTCCACGGGTAGGTTTCCAGCAGCAGATAAATGCTCATCGACGGATTGTCGATGGCGGACATGCCCAGCGCGCTCATGCCGTGATTAAGCACTTGGTCCAAGGCGCTGTTGCCGAAGATCGACATCCACGCCAGGGTGAAACCGAGCGGGATCAGCAGTACGCCGAAGACGAATTCACGGATGGTCCGGCCACGGGAAATCCGCGCGATGAACAGGCCCACGAACGGCGACCATGCAATCCACCAGGCCCAGTAGAACACTGTCCAGCCACCCAGCCAGTCGCTCGGTTTGTCGTAGGCGTAGAGGTCGAAACTCTTCATCGGCAAGGCGCCGAGGTAGTCGCCGACGTTCTGGATCAAGGTATTGAGCAAGTGCTGCGTCGGCCCGGCAAACAACACGAACAGCAGCAGCCCGCAGGCCAGCAGCATGTTGATGTCGGACATCACCCGCACGCCTTTGTCGACGCCGGAGACCGCAACGATGATCGCCGCGCCCATCATCAACGTGATCAGCCCGACCTGAATCCACTGGGTGTGGGCGATGCCGAACAGGTAGTCCAGACCGGAATTTAGATGCAGCACACCGAAGCCCATGTCCGCACCGAGGCCGAACACCGTGGCGATGATGCCGAAGCCATCCACCGCGTAGCCGATCGGGCCGTTGATGCGTTTGCCGATCAGCGGGTAGAGCGCCGAACGCAGGGCGAGCGGCAGGTTGTGGCGATACGCGAAATAGGCCAGCGCCATGCCGACAAAGGCGAACACGCCCCAGCCATGCAGGCCCCAGTGCAGGAACAGAATCTGCATCGCCTGGCGCGCCGCATCGGCGGTACCGGCCTCGCCTTGCGGCGGCTGCAGCATGTGCGTCAGCGGTTCGGAGACGCAGAAGAAGAACAGGGTGATGCTGATCCCGGCGGCGAACAGCATGCCGGCCCAGGACAAGTAACTGAATTCGGGCTCGTCGTGGTCGGCACCGAGTTTTATCTTGCCGTAGCCGGATAAGGCGGTGACCACCACGAAGACCAGATACAGAGTCATCGCGAGCATGTAGTACCAGCCGACCGTGTTGGCCGCCCAGTTTTGCGCTTCCAGCAACCAGGCGCCGGCCTGTTCAGGTATGGCGATGACGACAAGGCCAAACAGCAGAATCACCGTCGCGGCGAAGTAGAACACCGGCGGATTCATGCGCACCAGCCCGCTGGCGGGGGTAGACGATGCACTCATGAAACGTGCACCTCGATGGGTTGAAACGTGGCTGAAATGATCGGACTCAGCAAAGGCAAGCCTCCTGTTGTGAGCGGGCAGCGAACCACCGGTTTAACTTGAATGAACGTTCAAGTTAAACATGAATGGGGTGGTAAGGACTAATCGCCGGGCTGGGCGGTAGGTTTCCTACAGCGCCCGAGGAGGTGTATGACGCGGGTTTTGTGAGATTCGTTCACTGCGCCAAGCAAGA